>SKSR01000248.1 GCA_007122885.1 Gemmatimonadota bacterium | reverse complement strand
CAGCAGATCCTTCGAAAGGTCCCCCAACAACAGCGCGAGCTCCAGGCGCAAATCCGGGAGTTGGACCGGGAGCTGGCGGAGGTCACGGTCCGGGGTCTGCTCGAGGAGGTCCGGGAGCACCACCAGGATCTGCCGCAGGTTCGTGCCTATCTGGACCGGGTCCAGGACCACGTGGTGGAGAACGTGCGGGAAGTCCTGGAAACCGATGGAGGGGGAGCCGGAACCGGCCATGGCGGCACTTCGGACGGGAGGAGCATCGACCCCACCGGCACCCTCTCCCGCCTCCTGGACCAACCGGCCCTTCGACGATACCGGGTGAACGTGGTAGTGGACCACGGGGAGTCGGAACACGCCCCGGTGGTCTACGAGGACCACCCCACCTATCAACACCTGGTCGGGCGGGTGGAGTACGGCTCGGTCATGGGAACCCTGGTCACCGACTTCAACCTCATCAAGCCCGGGGTGCTACACCACGCGAACGGGGGGTATCTGGTCCTGGACGCCCACCGACTGCTCATCGAACCGTTGGCGTGGGACGGGCTGAAGCGGACGCTCAAGGGTGGCGAGATCCGGATCGAGTCTCCGTATGAGGCCGCCGGGTTGGTGAGAACGGTGACCTTGGAACCGGAGCCCATCTCCCTCCAGGTGAAGGTGGTTCTCCTGGGCGACGCCGTTCTCTACTACCTCCTCTCCGAGCTTGATCCGGACTTCCGGGACCTCTTCAAGGTCGCCGCCGACTTCGACGACCGGATGGGCCGGGACGCGGACCACGAGGAGGTCTACGCCCGACTCATCGGCTCCCTGGCCCGGGACGACGACCTCCGCCCCCTGACCCGGAACGCGGTGGAACGAGTGGTGGAGTGGAGCGCCCGTGACGCCCACGATGCCGAGCGCCTCTCGGCTCGAACGGGCTCCGTCCTGGACCTCCTTCGGGAGGCAGACCACCTGGCCCGGGCGACGGAAGAAGCTGAGTCACAGGGACCGCGAGCCATCACCGCCGAACACATTCAGGACACCATCGAGGCGAAAGATGAGCGGTCGGGCCGGGTCCGGGACCGGGTCCAGGAAGAGATCCTCCGGGACACGCTGGTGGTGGAGACCCAGGGTCGAAGGGTGGGGCAGGTCAACGGACTCTCGGTGCTACAGCTCGCGGAGTTTTCCTTCGGCCGACCCAACCGAATCACCGCCCGCATCCGGATGGGTCGAGGGGAAGTGGTAGACATCGAGCGGGAGGTGGCCATGAGCGGCCCCATCCACTCCAAAGGGGTCCTCATCCTCTCCGCCTTTCTCGGTGCCCGCTACGCCGTGGAGCGCCCGCTCTCCCTCTCGGCGAGCCTGGTGTTCGAACAGTCGTACTCGGGGGTCGAGGGGGACAGCGCCTCTCTGGCCGAGCTCCTGGCTCTCCTCTCCGCCATCGGGGACATCCCCCTCGACCAAACCGTGGCCGTGACGGGATCGGTGGACCAGCACGGCAGGGTCCAGGCCGTCGGAGGAATCAACGAGAAGATCGAAGGGTTCTTCGAGATCTGCCGGGCCCGAGGGCTCAACGGATCCCAGGGGGTCCTGCTCCCCCTGGCGAACGTGAAGCATCTCATGCTGAAAGACGAAGTGGTGGAGGCGGTGGAGGCAGGAGATTTCTTCGTCCGGGCCGTGGAGTCGGTGGACCGGGCCATGGAGCTCGTATCCTCTCTCCCCATGGGCGAGAAGGACGGGGATGGGCGCTATCCGGAGGAAAGCGTGAACGGACAGGTGGCCGCCCGCCTGGACGAGCTGGCCCGAGGCCGGCGGAAGTACTTCGCCAAGGAGGAGGAGTGAAGCCCCCCGAGAGGCGACGGATCCGACGGATCCTGGTGGCGCTGGACGCTTCCGCGGACTCGGAGGCGGCCCTGGAGCTTTCCGCCGGGCTGGCGGCTCGCCTGGGTGCGGAGCTCGTGGGCGTCTACGTGGAGGACGACTCGCTCGTGGGAGTGGCCGGCCTCCCGTTCGCCCAGGAGGTGAGCTCCCTGTCCGGCAGACCCCGCCCCCTCCAAGCCCGAATCCTCCGGGACCAACTCAAGGCGCTGGGACGCCGCTCCCGGGAGCGCCTCCGAGGAGTGGCGGAAGTCCACAGAATCACTTGGAGCTTTCGGACCGTGCAGGGCCGGCCCGCCGTCCGCCTTCGCGAGCTTGCGGAGGAAGCGGACCTGGTCACGTTGGGCATCCGGGGCCGCACACCGGGACGGGGCCCTGGCTCCACCACCCTGGCCCTTGGCACCCGCGGACGCATTCCCACGCTTGTGGCTCCCCGGAACCGGAGGGCGGGGAAGACGGTCCATGTCCTCTACGACGGATCAGGGGCGGGGCGCGAAGCTCTCGTGACGGCGACGGAGCTGGCGCGGGCGAGCGGGCAGAACCTCGTGGTCCTCCTGCCGTACGACGGATCGGACGAAGGGGGGGGACTGGAGGAGGAAGCTCGGAAGCTGCTCCAGGACCTGGAGGCCGCCTCGGGCGAAACGAAAGTGGCCTCCGCGCTCCAGAAGCTTTCCACCCTTGACCCCATCCATCTGGGGGACGCCTTGATCCGGGGACACAGCGACCTCCTGGTACTCCCCAGGAGCGCCGTAGCCCAGGGGGGCAGGCTGGACCCGTGGGCGGTAGCCATTAAAGGCGGCTGCTCTCTTCTCCTGGTAGGGTAGGACTCCTCCCACTACAGGGACAGGAAGAAACGCGGGCTCCGGCCGCTAAACGCGGGTTCCGGCCGCTGGCGCCCGATGCGAGACGGGTGTGGGCCTCAACCCGTCGGTTGGGGCAAGGTCCACGGTACACCCGGAGGCTCCGAGAACGCTCCCGCCGGAGCGTCCAGCTCGGACGACCCCATGAGCCACTCGTCGATCTCTCGGGCGGCACCCCGACCTTCGGCCATGGCCCAGACGATGAGGGAAGCCCCACGGCGCATGTCACCGGCCACGAAAACCCCTTCCTCCTCCGTGTGATAATAGCCGCGGGCCGGGCCGACCACCCCCTCTTCTCCCGGAATACCCAACTGGCGGATTACTTCCGGACTGTCATGGCCCACGAAGCCGATGGACAGAAAGGCGAGATCCGCCTCCAGAACCTCCACCTCACCTGTTCTGACCATCTCCTTGCGGGCGTTCCCGCGGGCCTCCCACTGAAGGCGTTCGACCCGGATCCCGGTCAACCGTCCCTCGTCGTCTCCCACGAACTCCAAGGGAAGAACACCGTACTCCCTGGGGTCTCTCCCCTGCACCTCTTTCCCCTCCACGTGAGCGTAGTCCAGGTAGTACGTGCCACTGGGTCCCGGCCACGGGTGGTTCGGATCCCGCTCCTCCGGTTCCTGCTCCCGTCGGGTGATGTTCAGGAGGCTCCTGCACCCTTGCCGCAACGCGGTGGCGATGCAGTCGGCCCCGGTGTCCCCCCCTCCGATCACGATCACGTCGCGATCCTCGGCGTCGATGAACTGTCCATCCTGGAAATCGGAATCCAGCAGGCTCTTCGTCACCCCGTGGAGGTAGTCCATGGCGAAGTGGACACCTTGAAGCTCCCGGCCCGGAATGGACAGGTCCCGGTGTTTGAGGGCCCCGCACGCCAGCAGGCACGCGTCGAAGTCCCGTCGGACCTCCTCCATGGAAATATCCGCCCCCACGTCCGTGTTCGTGACGAACTCGATACCTTCCTCTCGAAGCACCTCCACCCGCTTTTCCACCAATTCTTTGTCCAGCTTCGGGTTGGGCACTCCATACATGAGGAGCCCGCCGATCCGGTCGTCCCGCTCGAACACGGTCACTGCATGTCCGGCCTGGTTGAGCTGGGCCGCGGCGGTGAGGCCGGCCGGGCCACTTCCCACGACGGCCACCCGCTTTCCGGTCCGGGTGGAGGGTGGGTGAGGCCGCACCCACCCCTCTTCGAAGGCCCGATCGGCGATGGCGTGCTCGATCCGCTTGATCGTCACCGGAGGTTCGATGATTCCCAGAACGCACGCGTCCTCACACGGCGCAGGACAGATCCGGCCCGTCCACTCCGGAAAGTTGTTCGT
>SKSR01000294.1 GCA_007122885.1 Gemmatimonadota bacterium | reverse complement strand
CCTTGATCGCTTGCCCCGACGGCTCCTGGATCCGCTCTGACGAAGCCACCCACTATGGTGCCAGCGGACTGAACGTCTTCCGCGGGAGCGTGGTCTACCAGACGGTGGAGTGGCGACTGGAAGGAGAGGAGCTCCGCGTGGACCCGCTGGGGGGTGGGCGGCTTTCCAGCGACCTTCCGTTCGCCCTTATGCTCGCCTCGGAGCAGCGCACGGTTCGAGGGGTCTGTTTCCGATCGGATGCAGGGTTCCGGAACTTCCGGATCCAGGGGGAGGAGCCGTGCGAGCTGTAGGTCTGGGAGCTCCGGGAAGGGGCCGAACCGGGCTCTTGGTCACGGCTCACTGCGTGGGCCTCCTCCTCGTAGTTGGAGTCTCGCCGGCCGAGGCGCAGCAGGTCCTGGGCACGGACTGCGACCTGGTGAGCTACCGGGTCCTCCAGAGCGAGGAAATGGGGCTCGGCCAAAGGGTCACCCACGTGAGCCGACCGGTCTTGGAGTGCCCCGATGGGTCCCGGATCCGCTCCGACACGGCCACCGTCTACAGCCAAACAGGGATGAGCACCTTCGGGGGGGACGTACGCTACGAGACTACCCAATGGACCTTGGAGTCGGACCAGGCCCGGTACATGGAACGAGAGCGCGAGCTGACCGCAACCGGATCGGCGGTCCTCCAGGACCACCGGGATGGGTCGGTGATCCGGGGAGACACGTTGGTGCACCGCGAAGGGGCGCTGGACGGGGAAGACCTCCTCACGGCCACCGGGGACCGGCCCACGGCCAGCCTGCGCCCCACCGGACCGGCGGGCGGAGTCGATTTCACGGCTGAGGTAGGCTCCGAATACCAGGTGGAGGGGAACCGCCTTCGATTCGAGGGGGAGCGATACCTACGGGCCTACGGCACCGTCCAGGCTCGGCGGGCCGACATGAACGCAGCTGGCGACAGCATGACGTATGCTCGCCAGGACGGGCTTCTCACCTTCGGGGGAGACGCTCGACTGGACGGGAGGGAGTACGAACTGGAGGCCGAAACGATCATCCTCTCGCTTCCGGGAGATCGGCTTCGTGAAGTACGGGCGCTCGGGTCGGGGATCCTGACCACTGCGGACATCACGGTAACCGCTCCGTCGGAGATCCGGATCTTGATGGAGGACGACGAGGTCATGGAGCGGATGGTGGCGGTCCGGAGGGTCGACGAGGCGGGGCCGGAGGGCCCGGACGGAGAGGAGGAAACGGACCCTGGGCAGGAGAGGGAGCCGGACCCGACGGAAGCTGATGAACCAGGAGAGGAGGAGGCCCCCCCCCCGGAGGAGGCCGAAGATAGCGACCTTCCTCAGGCGGAGGCGATCACGGAGGACTTCCTCCTGAGAGGGGACTCCATCGACGTCCTGGCTCCGGGGGAGATCCTGGAGACGGTCACCGCCGTGGGAAGGGCCCATGGGGAAAGCCGTGGACGGGTTCTCCCCGGGGACCTGGAGGAAGACTTCCCCGAGCTCGCCCGGAAGGATTGGCTGGAAGGGGACGAGATCGTGGCCACCTTCGAGCGCATCCCGGACGTAGCTCTGGCCAGCGCGCCACAGGAGATCGAGCAGCAAGAACGACGGTACAGGCTCGATGAGCTCGTTGCCCGGGGCTCCGCCCGGAGCCTCTATCGCCTGGAAGTGGAGCGGGAGGAAGACCCTGAGGAGGACGAGGACGAAGAGGTGGCCCCGGATGCGGAACCGGGCGAGGAGGAAGTCGAAGGGGAGGAGGCCCCGGAGGAGGACGGTCCGGAGCGTCGGTGGGGAATCAGTTACGTCCTGGCCGACGAGATCCGGATCATCATGGAGGGAGATGAAGTGGAGCGGATGGAGGCGGAAGGGAACGTGGAAGGCGTGCACCTGGAACCGGGAGGGCGAACCCCCTTGCCGGCATTGGACCCCCAGGACGGCGATTCGCCCGGCGGGGGAGGAGAGGACCGATGAGCTCCGAGCTGGGGGTGAACGCGCTCATGGGTCACCTGGAAGGCTTGGCGGAGCACGAACGCTCGTTGGTGGTCGGTATCAAGGAGCTGGTTCGACTGGCCGACTCCGACGGGCGGATTGAGCGGTTGGAGTGGATGCAGGGTGTGGCTTCGGACCTGGAAGGGGAGGGGCCGGCTGGGGAGAGCCGTTCACCGTCGGACCTTCAGCAGTATCTGGAGGAGCGCGTGGTGAGGCGCATCGAAGAGGCGGGATTTGCGGAACGGATCCCTGCCCCCGAGAGATGGAGTGCGCTCGAGTGGAGAGGTGAGGTGTGGGAGAAGGTCCGGGATCGTCGTTCGGAGATCGTGAACCGCCTCGAGGCCACCTTGGAGGAGATGGAGAACGAAGCTCGATCGGGATCGATGCCCGAGGAGGAGTCGGTCGGGCCCCATGGAAGCCTTCTGCAGGGAGAAAACCTGACGAAGGTCTACCAGGGCCGCCCGGTGGTGAATGAGGTGGACATCCACGTGCAGCAAGGGGAGATCGTCGGGCTGCTGGGGCCGAACGGGGCGGGAAAGACCACCACCTTCTACATGATCGTGGGGCTCATTCCTCCGGATCAGGGGATCGTGCGCCTGGACGACAGGGACATCACCAAGGTCCCCATGTACCGGCGGGCCCGGATGGGGGTTGGATATCTGGCCCAGGAGCCCTCGGTGTTCCGGAAGCTCACGGTGGAGGAGAACGTCCTCGCGATCCTGGAGACCATGAAGCTCCCCAAGCGCAGAAGAGAGGAGCGCCTGGAGGAGTTGCTCCAGGAGCTCTCCATCGAGCATCTCCGGAAGAGCAAGGCTTATTCCCTCTCGGGCGGAGAGCGTCGACGCCTGGAGATCACTCGGGCGCTCGTCCAGGACCCCAAGTTCATGCTCCTGGACGAACCCTTCGCCGGAATCGATCCCATCGCGGTAAGCGACATCCAGCAAATCGTGGCGAGCCTCAAGGACCGCCGCATCGGGGTCATCATTTCGGACCACAACGTGGAGCAGACGCTCGACATCGTGGACCGAGCATACATTATGTATGAAGGACGGATCCGAGTGGCCGGGTCCGTTTCCGAGCTCGTCTGGAACGATGATGTGGCGCAAATCTACTTGGGTCCGACCCTGACGAGCCGGATGCGACAGCGCTACCCCGAGCCGGCGTCCGTGGGATGATGAATCCTCCCCGGTTCCCGTCGGCCACCGTCCGCTGCGGGCCCCCATCGGGGCCCCCCAGGAGGCGCGAACCATGAGTGGGATGAACTCCAGGCTCCTTCAGAGCGCCGAGCTCCGACAGGAGATGAAGATCAACCCTCGCCTCTACCAGTCGATGGAGTTGTTGTACATGCCGTTGCTGGACCTACAGCAGCACCTGAAGCAGGAAATGGCGGAAAACCCCTTCCTGGAGTTCGAGGAAACGGAGGCCTCCGAGGAGGTTTCCCTGGACGAGGAACAGGAGGAGGAGAAGAAGGACGAAATCGATTGGGAGGAGATCCTCCTGGACGGATTCGGCGGCGTGGGCGGGGCCCGGGAAGAGTGGGAGGAGCGGGAGCACTATGAACGTCCCACGGTGGAGTCACGGGACCTGCAGACCCACCTTCAGGAGCAACTTCACCACCTTTCCATCTCCGAGCGGGAGGCCCGCCTCGGAGAGGAATTCATCGGGAACATCGAGGATTCAGGCTTCCTTTCCTGCTCCGTCGAGAAGGTGGTGGAGGGGGCGAACGAGTGGCTCGACGAAGTACGTCAGATTGCCGAGGAGCGAGCGGCCGAGATCGAGGACGAGGAAGCCAGGGAGGCGGAGCTCCTGGAGATCCACGACCTCTTTCGCCCCTACACGGAACTGGAGGGCGAAGCGGTTCTGGGCGTGATCCAGGAGATGGATCCGGCCGGAGTGGGAGCCCGGGATGTCCGGGAATGCCTCCTCCTGCAGCTGCATCGGCAGGAAAGGGAGGAGAGCCTGGAGTTCCGAATCGTGGAGGAGCATTTCGCGGACCTTCTTAACCATCGATGGAGCGAGATCGGAAAGGCCCTGGGGCTGGAAGCTCGCAAGGTCCAGG
>SKSR01000196.1 GCA_007122885.1 Gemmatimonadota bacterium | reverse complement strand
CTTCACCTTTCTGGTGGCCGGCCTTCCCGGGCTCTTCGTGGGCTTCTTCCTGAGCACGGTGATCCTCTACCACGCCGTCTTCGCCATCAACTCGGTGGCCCACGTGGTAGGGAAGCAGCGCTACGTTACCGGGGATGACTCGCGGAACAACTGGTGGCTCGCGCTCCTGACCCTGGGCGAGGGCTGGCACAACAACCACCATCATTACCAGAGCTCCACCCGGCAGGGCTTCTTCTGGTGGGAGGTGGACGTCTCCTACTACGTTCTTCGCTGCATGTCGTGGCTCGGATTGGTTTGGGACCTCCGTGCACCGCCCGAGTCCCTCTTGACGGGCCACCGCCCTCTGGGCAAAAAGGTGGTGGAGAAGGTGGCGGCGGACCTGGCGTACAGCTTCCCGTTGGACCGGATCGCCAGGGAGGCGCAGGAGGCTTGGGGCAACTGGTCGGACGGCCCCCGGGACCGTTGGAACGGGCTCCAGGACGGGGCCACCCGGGCGTGTGAGAGGTTGGAGGCCACCCGTAAGCAGATCGCCGAACAGCTCCCGGACCTTCAGGTCCCGTCCCTCCCGTCCATGGAGGAGATCAAGTCACGGGTGGAGGCCCGTTATCAGGAGACGCCCTCCTTGGACGAGATCGCCGAGCGGACCAGGGAGATCCTCCTGGACGCCGTGGCATACAAGCTTCTGGAGGAGAGCGGACCTCTCGGGGATCCGGCGTAAGAGGCTCAGCGGTAACGGGGATGGCCCGCGTCGGGGTCATCGGGCGGGCCGTGCCCCAGCGGACCTCCGGATAGGGCAGGAGCCGCGCCCCAGCCTACTCGAAGACGTAGGCCACGGCGGCGGCAGCCTGCCCCAAGTCCTCCACGGTAAAGGTGGCCAGGGCGTCCAACTCCTTGAGGGCGTGGACGAGTTCCGGCGGGCGGACCAGGAGGAGCGGTAGACCGGAAGCCACTGCGGCGCCGGCGTCCGCGGCGGTGTTCCACTGGCGGTACTTCTCGCCGAAGTAGGCCACGACCATGTCGGCTCGCTGCATGAGGACCCGGGTTCTCAGTGTGTTGACGCCGGCGCCCATCAGGTCGCGGTAACGGGCGTCGGGTTGTGGACCGAGTATATCCTCTCCCACCGCGTCGGATCGGTCGTGCACCTCCTGGGGCCCCACGAGCTCCACGTCCACTTCGTACCGGTCCAGCTCGGTCCGGAACCGATCCCTCCAATCGCTGTGGATTTCCCCTGCCAGATAGATCGTGATGTCCGACATGCCGTTGTTGCCTCCTGTCGCTGGAGGAGCCCGCCGATTACGAGCTCAGTGATGGTTTTCGCACCGTCGTGCCCACGGCAACCCGACGGTAGCGTGGTCCGGCACCCTGACCCCATCTGACCGAGTCCGGTTCCGATGGCTGCTTCCCGCTTCCTCGTCCGGCGTTGCCCGGGCACCCTGCCACTCCTATCGTCCGAAGGGTCGGCCCCGTCCATCCCCGTGGTCCCCGAGGAGAGTTCCTACGCGTGTACCGACGAATTCTCGTTCCCCTGGACGGTTCCACCTTCGCCGAGCGCGCCCTGACCCCCGCCCGGGAGCTCGCCCGTCGCTCGGGGGCGGCTCTGCGCCTGGTTTCGGTGGTTTCGGGGGAGGAAGATCGGGCGGACCGGGAACATTATCTGGGCCAGGTCACCAGACGCCTGACGGATGTCCACGGAATTCCGGCGGCCAAGGTGGGAGGCGTCGTAGTGGAGGGGAGCCTCCCCGAGGCGCTGGTGTTGCGGGTGGCGGACGAGGCCCCCGATCTGGTCACCATGGTCACCCACGGCCGCGGTCCCGTGGAGCGGCTCTGGATGGGGGGGATCGCCGACTCGATGGTTCGGGAGGGCGGAGCCCCCGTCCTCTTGATCCGGAACGGCGACGGACGGAATGAAGAGTTCAGCGTGCGGGACGTGCTTCTCCCGCAGGACTCCTCCCAGGTCTCGCGGGCCATCCTCCCCCATGCCCTCAGGTTGGGCTCCCTTCTCCAGTGCCGGTTCACCCTTCTCCGGGTTCTGCCACCCCAGATTCCCTTCGACGCGGGCTACTTCCCGGAAGTGGTGGAAGCGGAGCGTCCGGACGAGAGAGAGGAGCGCCGGGCACTCCGGGCCTTGGAGGATATCTTCCAGCCTTTTCGGGACGAGGGTCTGGAGGTGGGGGCGGAGGTGGTGGCGGGGGTCCAACCTGCCGAAGGCATCCTCACGTATCTGGAGTCACGCCCGGTGGATCTGGTGGCCCTCTCGACCCGCGGTTACGGCGGTGTGCGGAGGATCCTGTTGGGCAGCGTCACCGAACGGTTGGTTCGAGCCTACGACGGGCCTTTCCTGGTGGTCCGGGGGTGAGCCGGTCCGGACCGGAGCGAAGGGCGACGTGGTGGGAAGCGGGCCTCAAGGGACTTCAAAAGCTCAGGTTGAGGAGAGGGAGGATTTGGAAGGGAGTTCGATTGTTCTTCGCCCGGTTGAGGATGCCGATCTGGACTCCCTGGAGCTCCACCGCCGAGTTGAAGATTCCCACCGTGATCCCCCGTTGGCGGCCGTCGACGTTGTGATAGCCCGCCGCCGAGAACCCGAGGAGCTCCTCCGTATCCACCCACCCGAGGGTGCCGTTGAACCCGGTGACGTTTCGGGCCTTGGTCCGATATCCGGCCAGGGAGACTCCGGTGAGCGCACCCGACGCTTCCACGGCGCCCAGGGCGGCCGAGAGCCCGGTCAGGTCCCGCCCGGAGACCACGGCCAGACCCCCGAAGGTGCCGCCCAGGGCCCCTCCCTGGGCCACGACGGCCAGCCCGCCCACCTGGAGCCCGGTCATGCTTCCCTGGGAGACGGTTGCGAGCCCGCCCAATTGAACACCATCCATCCGCTCCCTACCCACCGTGGCCAGGCCGGCGGCGGATACTCCCTGGATCGGACCTGAAGAGTAGACCGACAGGCCTGAAAGCGAGGCCCCCACAATGGGGCCGTCCGACACCACCCCCAGGCCGGCCGCCGAAAGCCCCTGGATCCCACCCTGGCTCACGACGGCCAGGCCGGCCAACCCTCCTCCTCGGAGGTAGCCCTCGGTGGCCACTCCGAGGAAACCGGCTCCGAGCCCGTCCAGGGAACCTTCGGTCACCCCCGCCAGTCCCCCGATCAGCGCCCCCCGGGTCGTACCCTGGGCCACAGCACCCAACCCGCCTACGGCCAGGCCATCCAGACCTTCCTGTGTGACCACTCCCAGTCCTCCCAGGGAAATCCCTCGGATGGGGCCTTCCGAAACCACTCCGAGCCCCCCTACGTGAAGGCCCAGGAGGGAGTTCTCCGCCAGTACCCCTCCGAGTCCTATGCCCACTCCGCGAAGGTTACCGGCCGCCGGGCCTACCACGCCCAGCGCGAGGCCGTTTACGCTCCCTCCCACAGGCGGGTCCGGGCGCCAGAGAGTGAGGTTCGCCCCATTGACCCGTTCGAGCTCGGTGTCACCGAAGTTCACCCGGAGCCCCGTGACCCGCGGGCCGTGGCCCACCACGAGGCCCCAGCCGGCTACCGTCAGGTCCAGGCTTCGTCCGTCCCGCCGGGCCGCTGCCCAGGTGAAGGAATCCTCTCGGCCTTCCACCACGCCCCGGTCTCCGTCCCCCTGCGGATCCATTGCCGTTCCCTCATGACCCGTCGAAGGTCCGGGGGCCTGGAGCTCCGGCCGCTCCGGTCTTTCCGGGAAGGTCCAGGTCGCCTGGGCCCCAAGTTCGAACGGCTGATAAAAGGCGACGGCGAAGACCCCTGCGAGGAGTAGTGCGACGGTTGTCTTCATGGTGGCTCGTGGGCTTTCGGTGCGCCTGGTCGCGGGAATGAAGGGTGGGACTCGGGGATTCGGGGAGTCCCGGGCCGCCCGGGGTCGTGTTTCGGAGTGCCGGCTCATGGTTTCGCCCGGAGTCCCATGGGTCGCCACTCCTGCAGGGGGAAGGGTTGCCTCCCATCGTTCAGTCTGCAATTCTTCCACGTTTCGTGTCCCAGCTGCGGATTTCAGAGGAGGCGGGGAGACCGTATGACGGACTTCATCTATGAGCTCGTCGG
>SKSR01000115.1 GCA_007122885.1 Gemmatimonadota bacterium | reverse complement strand
GAAGGCCATCGTGGCTCCGGGGTGGCTGCCCTCCAGGAACGGTCCGGTGTAGATTCCCAGGGCATCCTCGTCCCGCTCCTCCTCGACCGCGTCGAGGAATTCGAGGGCGTCGATCCCCAGATGCGGGGTCGCCTCGACCCGCTCCCCCTGGGTTCGGCACCAGTCGTCCCCCAGGGTGCGGCGCAGCTCGTAGAGGGCCTGGCGCAGGGAGTGGCGGGCTCGCTGCGGTGCCCGCTCCGGCCAGACGAGACCCAAGAGCTCATCCCGAGTGGCGGTGCGCTCGAGAGCCAAGTAGAGGAGGAGGGCGCACCGCACCGGCTGCGTGGAGAGCTCACTCAGCTCCTTTCCCGCACGCTCGACCCGGAGGCCACCGAGCGTACGGATGTGGATCCGGATCATGATCCCGGCCCTCGTGGTGCGCCGGTCCCGCCGGCACGGTGACACCCGCGGCGGATGGACATGGCAGTGGAGTAAAGGTACGCCCGGCTCGAGAGCGCGAACAAGCGAGTTCCGGGCCCCGCCGGATCGCCTGTTGGGCCCCGCTCCCTCCCGCTCCCTCTATGGCCTGAACGGGCCATATCCCTTCCCCCGAAAAATGGCCCGTTCGGTGGAAGCCTCATCGGGTTCTCCTCCATAACTTTCGAAGCAGATCGAACCCGGCGGGGGCCGCGAGACCCCGCGAACGGCAGGAGGAGAACGCCCATGGGTGAGCCGGCGAAAGCGCCCGAGCCGGAAGGTCGTCGCAGGGGTCCGGAGAGGGCCCCGGAGATCGACGACGGCCCCCCGGACCCGGCGAGGGGCTCGGAGGTGGATGGGCGCCGAGCGGACCCGGGGGAAGGGCGGGGTCAGGGGGACGTCACCACCGCCGAGGTCTACGAGGAGATCTTCGTTCCCGCCCTCTTCCGGAGAACGGCAGAGCGCCTTCTGGCCGAAGCGCAGATCTCCCACGGTGAACGGGTCCTGGATCTGGGATGCGGCACCGGCATCGTGGCCCGTCTGGCGGCGGACCGGGTGGGAGCGAGTGGATCGGTGACCGGCCTGGAGCCCAACGAGGCGATGCTGGCGGTGGCCCGTCGGATCGCCCCACAGGTGGATTGGCGCCCGGGTAATGCGCTGACCCTTCCCTTCGAGGACGGCGCTTTCGACCGGGTCCTGAGCCAGGCGATCCTCACGTCCTTCCAGGAGCCGGAGGGCGCCCTCCAGGAGATGTTCCGGGTCGTGCGCCCCACCGGGCGCGTCGTCGTGCTGCTGTGGGACGCCCTGGAGAGGAATCCGGCGTTTTTGACGCTCGTGGAGGCCGCCGGGGACCGGTTCGGTGACGAGGTGGCATCCCTTCTCGGCGCGCCCTTCTCCCTCGGTGAGCCCGAGCGCCTTCTCGAGACCTTCCGGCGGAGCGGGGGACGGAGGGTGGGGATCCGGAACGTGCGGGTGGTTGCCCGCTTCCCCTCCGTCCGGAGCTGGCTCTACATGCAGCTCAAGGGCTCCTCCATGGGCTCCATCCTGGACGAGCGGGGGGCCGAGGCGCTCCTCGACGGCCTCGAGCCCCGGTTCGCCTGGCTCGCCGCCGAGGACGGCACCGCGCGGATCCCGATTTCGACCCATCTCGTCACGGCGCACCCACCGGAGGCGTCCGATCTCGACGGCCTCGGGACCGGTCCTGAGCATCCCCACCCCGGGAGGCGACCATGATCTCGAACCGAGCGAGCCTCGGACGGCTCTCAAGCACTGAATTGACCCCGGGCTCCGCCCCGAATTCCTACACACCCCGCAACGGAGGAGGAACCATGCGACTTCCGACGCTTCTCCCGTTTCTTCTGGTGGGCCTTCTTCTGGCAGGCTGTACGGCCGCGGCCGCCGACGATGACCTGGGCGAGGTGGACTTCCGGGTGTCGTGCGCACCGGAGGTCCAGGAGGACTTCGATCGGGCGGTGGCCCACCTCCATCACATGATGTACGAGCAGGCCCGGAGCGAGTTCGCGGAGATAGCGGAGCGCGATCGGGAGTGCGCCATGGCCCACTGGGGGATCGCCATGACGCTCTTCCAGCCCCTCTGGCCGGGCCGGCCCGCCGCCGAGGACCGACGGCGGGGCTGGGAGGCCGTGGAGCGGGCCCGGGAGCTCGGTCCCGAAACGGAGCGGGAGCGCGCGCTGCTGGACGCCGTCCACGCCTTCTGGGAGGACCCGGAATCGGACGAGTGGTGGCCGCGGATCGAGCGGTGGGCCGAGGCCATGGAGTCGGCGTACCAAGAGCACGGGGAGGACCTGGATGTGGCAGCCTTCTACAGCCTCTCCCTGCTGGCCGCCGGACAGACGGCGGACGATCAGCTCGCCTACAACGCCCGGGCCGCCGGGATCGCGGCCGAGGTCCACGAGCGGGAGCCCCTCCACCCCGGGGCCATCCATTACACGATCCACGCCGACGACGCCACGGGGAGGGCCTCGGAGCACCTGGATGTCGTGGGCACCTACGGCGAGATCGCGCCCAGCGTCCCCCATGCCCTCCACATGCCGAGCCATGTCTACGTCCGGTTGGGCGATTGGCCCGCCGTCATCGAATGGAACCGGCGGTCGGCCGAGGCGGCTCTGGACTACCCGGTCAACGGCAACGTCTCCGTCCATCACGTCCACGGCCTGGACTACAAGCTGTACGGGTTCCTCCAGCGGGGTGACGACGCCCGTGCCGAGGAGGTGCTCGAGGAGGCCCTCTCCACCGAGCCCTACGAGGAGGATTTCACCTCGGCGTTCCACCTGGCCATCATGCCCGCCCGCTACGCGATCGAGCGCAGGGACTGGGAGGCGGCCGCGAACCTGGTGCGGGGCGAGCCCGGCTACCTGGACTGGGATCGTTACGAGTGGCCCCAGGCCATCGCATGGTTCGCTCCAGGGCTGGGCGCCGTCATGACGGGGGATGTGGAGGCCGCCCGGGAGGCCGAGGCCCGAATGGCCCAGCTGCGGGACCGGTCCCTGGAGGCCGGTGAGCAGGCCTACGCCACCTACATCGAGGTGGATCGCCTGATCCTGGCGGGCCGGATCGCCTGGGCCGAGGGGGACGAGGAGGAGGCCGTGGCCCTGACGGAGGAGGCGGCGCAGCTCGAAGGGACCGTGGAGAAGCATCCCGTCACCCCCGGGGCCCTCCTTCCGCCCTACGAGGCGCTGGGCGACCTGCTCCTGGACCTGGAACACCCGGACGAGGCGCTGGCCGCCTACGAGTCGGGCCTCGAGGTCTGGCCCAAGCGGTATCGGAGCCTCCTGGGAGCCGCCCGGGCGGCGGAGGCCGCGGGGGAGGAGGAACGAGCGAGGGAGCACTATGGGGTGCTCCGGGAGGTGGCGGCCGAGGAGAGTGAGCGGGGTGGGGTCCGGGAGGCTGGAGAGGCCCCCGGGGAGTCGTGACCGCCGGGTGGGGAGCTCCGCGGGGCCGGCCGACGAACGGAGACGTAAGCGCGGGGCCCTCGGGAGTGGAGCCCGACCCGCGGGGGTCGGAGCGGACTGACCCCGTCCTTCGCGGCCTATCCGGGGCCCCGGGAGGGTCACGGCAGCCGTCGAGGGGAGCCTTGCACGGCGGCGTTCCACGCGCCATGGTGAATGGGACGAACGGTTCCGTTCCCCATCCCCTCTCCCCGCGCCGGTTCACGATGGACACCAACCCGTCCTCCTATCTCGAGCGAGGGACGGAGGCCCTGGCTCAGGGTGACTGGCCCTCGGCCCGGGCCGCCTTCGAGACGGCCCTCGAGGCCGACGAGTCCCCCGAGGCCTTCGAAGGGTATGCCATCGCCCGGTGGGGCCTGAACGAGGCCGCCGAAGCCGCCCGGGCCCGGGAGACGGCGTACAAGCTCTACCTGCAAAGGGGAGACCGAAGGGGCGCGGCTCGGGCCGCCGTGGACCTGTCACGGGACTACGCCGACTACCGGGGCGAGCCGGCGGTGGGCAACGGGTGGCTCCAGCGAGCCCGCCGGCTCCTCGAGGACCTTCCGGAGTGTGCCGAGCACGGGTGGCTGCGTTGCCGCGAAGGCGAGGTGGCCCTCATCTTCGGGGGCCTGGACGTGGACGAGGCGCTCGTGGCGGGG
>SKSR01000219.1 GCA_007122885.1 Gemmatimonadota bacterium | reverse complement strand
TTATCCCGGCGATCGGGATCGTGGGCCGCCTGGGAGTTCCCTTGTTTTATCCGCTAATAGCCGTCCTCTTCGCGGCGATTGGGATCACGTGGGCGGCCATCGTGGTGACGTCCACGGGCCTCGTGACCCGACTGGCGCCTGATATCGGGCGAAGCGAGGCGCTGGGCGTCCACACGGCGGTGGCAGGCATCGGCGTCGGGACCGGATCCGTTCTGGGAGGATGGTCCGCCGGTGCCTTGGGGTACGAGGCGACCTTCACCCTCTCGGGGGTCGTGGTGCTCGCGGCGGTGGGCCTCGTGCTCCGATCGGACGCCCTCGTCGGCCCCCCGGGCACCGAGTAGGAGCACGCTTCGGGCACGCCCAGCGCCGCCACGGGTCCCGGTGGACTCATTCGGTCCCATTCCGGCTCCGCCAAATGGGACGTTCCGCGCCCAGTTCGCCCGGAGCGGCGTTGCGCCAGGCCAATCCGGGACTTGTGGCGGCCACGGCCCTGACGAGCCTCCTCTCCCTCTACCTGAAGGGGATCGTGTGGCGGGTCTTCCTAAGGCCACTGGATGTGGAATCCACTGCGGGACCCCTGCGGGCCCACTTCGCTGGAGCCGCCCTGAACAACATCCTGCCCTGGAACAGCGGCGACGCGATCCGGGTGTGGGCCTACGCCTCCCAGCGGGGCCTTCCCTTTCTCCGCGTGCTCGGCACGGCGGTTCTCGAGCGACTTACCGGTCTCACCTCGGCCTCCTGCTCCTGGGGGCCACGGTGGCCCTGGCCCCCTTGCCCGGGGTTCCGGGCTCGGTGGGGCAAGGGGACGAACCACGAGCGGCTGGCCCACGTGGACGGACTCCGCATTCTAGCGCTCGAGGGGGTGTTCCTGGTGCATGTGGGGGTGGTCTTCAACCCCTACGCGCCCTGGCACATTCAGGACGCCGTCCGCCCGGCCATGATCGGTCAACTCGTGGCCTTCCTGGCGCCCTGGGTGATGCCTCTCTTCATGCTTCTTGCCGGCGTCAGCGCCTGGTATTCCCTCCGACGGCGTTCCGCCACGTGGTCCGGGAGGGTCGGGAGGGGCGTTTCGCTCCACCTCGCGACTCCGCTCGATTCGCTGGCCGCCATGCACACGGTTCTCATCGACGGAGAACTGGGTGCACGTATGGGCAGGAACGGACGTGTCCGTGCTTTGGAGTTCTCATGGCCCCGTGTGGCCCACCACGTGCATCAGGTCTATGCTCGGCTGCTCGGGCGTTCGGGGCGGGTGGAGGCTGCACCCGGTTGAAGGTGGAGGCCCGGGCCAGCACGGCGACGGCCCGTTCCATACCGAAGAGGGGCTCCAGCGGACTGACCGGATAGGGGAGGAGGATACGCCGTCGCCTTGGACCACCCTCGATCATGGGACTTAGGTTGCTCTTGAGGGTCCAAACCACCAACGCCGGAGCGAGCGATGCCCCCCACCAACTTCACCACCCGGGTCTCCTCTGAGGAACTCCGCCGCCTCCTGTCGGAGCGTCGCTGGGACGACCTCCGTGAAGCCGCCCGGGACTGGCCTCCGGCGGAGGTCGCGGAATTCCTGGGGGAGCTCGACCACGACGCCCGGGTTCTCCTCTTCCGGGCCCTTCCGCGGGAAAAGACGGCGAACATCTTCACCCACTTGGAAGGGGACCACCGCAGGGCCCTCCTGAAGGAGCTCACCGACGACGAGACACGGGGGCTCCTGGCGGGGCTTCCCCCCGACGACCGGGCCCAGGTGCTCCACGAGCTCCCCGCCCTGGGCACCCAGGAGATCCTCCACCTCCTCCCACCGGAGGATCAGCACGAGGTCCGAACCCTCCTGGGCTACCCGGAGGACTCGGTGGGCCGCCTCATGACCCCCGACTACGTGGCGGTCCACCCTCAGTGGACGGTGGAGGAGGCGTTGACCCACGTCCGCCGGGTAGGGCGGGACGCCGAGACGGTGAACCGTATATACGTGGTGGACGACCAGGGTCTCCTCATCGACGACATCCGGCTCCGGAGCCTTGTACTGTCCCCCGGGAACGCCCACATCCAGGACCTGATGGACAACGCCTATGTGAGCGTCTCAGCCTTCGCCGACCGCGAAGAGGCGGTGGAGGCGATCCAGCGCTACGACGTGGTGGCCCTTCCCGTCCTGGACTCGGACGGGGTACTCCTGGGGATCGTGACAGTGGACGACCTCTTGGACGTGGCCGAGGCCGAGGCCACCGAGGACTTCCACCGGGTGGCCTCGGTGGGCCCCCTGGAGACCAGCCTCCGAGAGGCACGGGTGGGGCTCCTCTACCGGAGGAGGGTCGGGTGGCTCCTCACCCTGGTGCTGGTCAACGTCTTCTCGGGAGCCGGGATCGCCTATTTCGAAGACGTGATCGCCGCCACCGTGGCTCTGGTCTTCTTCCTCCCCCTCCTCATCGACAGCTCGGGTAACGCCGGCTCCCAGTCGGCCACCCTGGTGGTCCGGGCCCTGGCCACCGGCGACGTCCACGCCCGGGACTGGCTCGACCTCCTTCGCCGGGAGCTCGGGGTGGCACTCCTCATGGGACTCACCATGGCCGTGGCGGTCTCTGCGATGGGCATTTACCGGGGCGGGGTGGAGGTGGCGGTAGTAGTCTCCCTCACCATGATCGCCGTGGTGATCACCGGAAGCCTGGTCGGGATAAGCCTCCCGTTCATCCTCCACCGCTTCGGCCTGGATCCAGCCACCGCCAGCGCCCCCCTGGTGACCTCTATCGCCGACATCACCGGGGTCCTGATCTACTTCTCACTGGCCTCGTGGTACCTTTCCGGGGTGTGATACCGGCCACCAGAAAGCCCGATCGGTCCCGCTCGGAGGACCAGTCCTCTTCGAGGATACCGGCCAAGAGGGGATTTCTCTGACGAATCATGAAGCGCTGGGCGTGACGGTGACGCTCGACTCGGCCGCGGGAGCCGGGGCCCAGGGGACCCCGAGACGGAACCCACTCACCACGGCGAATCCGCGACGGCTTGGGTCCGGTTCCGCTCCCCCGGGGGGCTGAGCCCCCGGCCGCAGGAAGCCGGCCGGAGTGTATCCTCCCAACCGTCCGTCCGACCGAGGGACCACGGCCCGTTGCTCCCCGTGGATCGGCGCCGGTAGGTTGCCACCTGTGCGGGCCCGGCACCATGGTCAGCGTCTCCAAGGCGGACGGCCGAAGGGTCCGGAGCGTCCTGCAACACCTCGAACATTTGGGACACGCTCCCGGCAGCGCTCGGCGGCGGGGCCGGATCCACGCCGCCACAAGGGTCCCGGCGACGAAGAACACGGAGTGCTCAACCCATGACTCCGAACCTCTGCTTTCGGCTGGCCCTCGCCCTCACCCTGCTCGCCGGCCCTATGCTGCCCGATACCGCCTGGGGCCAGGCGGCCGCCCCCGAAGACGACGAAGCGGCCGTTCTCGAGGCGGAGGACCGTCTATTGGACGGGATGCGGGACCGGGACGGGACCCTGGTGGACTCGGCGTTCCACTCCCACGCACGGCTGGCCAGGACCGGTGTGGAGGACGCCGGAATCCTCTGGGTCGTGGTGGAAGGGGTGGACCGCTTCGTGACCACCGTTGGGGCGGGCGGCGAACCCTTGAATGAGGTCCACTTCGACCCGGAGGTGCGAGTGGACGGGGACCTGGCCCACGTGTGGACGTATTATCGGTTCTACTCGGGCGATGAGCTCAGCCGCTGCGGGCACAATTCCATTCAGCTCGTGCGGACCAGCAAAGGGTGGAAGATCCTCTCCCTGGCCTATACGGACCGGATGGAGGAGTGCGATCCATAGGGGGATGGGCTGGAAGGGTGCAAGAGCGGCTCCCCCCGGGCCGGGGTCTGGGAAAAGAGGAACGGAGGCCTTTCGCGGCCGGAACCGTTCCTGGCGGGAGTGTAGGACAGGGAGGGCCTCGGGCCGCCGTGCTTCACCGCTGCACGCGAGAGCTCCGGCTCCCTGCCGTACCCCGTCGCCGCCGCCAGCGTCCCCCGCCCGAGCCCGGAGGAATCCTATCCCATCCCCAAGCCCCGTCATCCCCGTCGCCCTCGGTGCCGCCCTCGTCCTGGGCGCCGT
>SKSR01000006.1 GCA_007122885.1 Gemmatimonadota bacterium | reverse complement strand
GAGGGACTGGGGGAAAGGGGAAGGGGGAAGAGGACGCTCGCCGGGAGCCGGAGGCGAAACCGGATCGCTCTACGCCCACTTCCGCCGCAGAGGCTTCCCGCGCAGAGCCCGACGGAGCCCGGGGAGCCGGTGGCAGCTCCGGAGAGGAAAGGCCTCCACGGACCTTCCACCTCCCCCCTGAACCGACGATCCGGGACGCGGCCCCACCTGATCGGATTCGGGTCACGGCGTTTCGGCGGCTCCTGCAGGCCCCGTACCTGTACGCCCTGGAGTCGATCCTCGGGCTCGAAGCGGTCCACGACCGGGACCGGGAGATGGACGGAGCCGCCTTCGGGAGCCTCGGCCACCGAGTCCTCCAAAGGTGGGGCGAGGCGGACGGCGGCCTTTCGGATCCCCTCCGCATCGCCGAGTCCCTCCGGGACCACCTGGAAGCCGAGTTCCGGAGCCGGTTCGGCACCGCTGCGCACCCGGCCGTCCGGATCCAGAAGGAACAGCTCGGGGCCCGCCTATCGGCCTTCGCCCGATGGCAAGCGGAACGGAGATCTCAGGGCTGGGAGATCGTCCGGGTGGAGGCGGAGCCCCCGGGCCCGGGGGTGGGATTCACGGTGGACGGCTCGGACATCCTCCTCCGGGGGAAGATCGACCGAATGGATCGGCACTCCGAATCGGGCCGGTGGCAGCTTCTGGACTACAAGATCGGCGACCGAGTCCGGGGACCGGACGAGGTCCACCGGCAGGGCCGAGGGGAGAAACGCTGGGTGGACCTGCAGCTTCCCCTCTATCGGCACCTGGCCCGTGCGCTGCGGTCCCCCGGGGATGACGGCCCCCTCATCGCCGCCGAGGAGGAAGTCGCCATGGAGCTGGGATACGTGGCACTCCCCCGGGACCGGGAGAGGGTGGGTCTTCTGAAGTCTTCGTGGAGCGGCCAAGATCTGAAGGCAGCGGACGAGACCGCTCGCGCCGCCGTCCGCCTCCTCCGGGAGAACGTCTTCCGCTACGAGGCCGGCACGATCCGACTCCGGGACGACGATCCTTTGGCGCCCATCCTCGGTCAAGGCGTCCTGGCGCCCGGGGAGGGACCCGATGGCTGAGCGGGAAGCCGGACGGCCCAGGCGGGAGCTGGTCCTGGCCTCCGCCGGATCGGGGAAGACCTACCAACTTTCGTCCCGGCTCCTCGGCCTTCTGGCCCGGGGCGTTCCGCCCCGGGAGATCCTGGCCTCCACCTTCACCCGGAAGGCCGCTGGAGAGATCCTGGACCGCCTCCTCCTCCGCCTGGCTGGAGCTGCCCTGGGGCACCAGGGGGAGCTGGAGGCGTTGCCTCCCATCGCCCAGGGAGCGGGGCGGGAGGAACCGCCGGGACGAGAGGCGGAGGAGTGGGGCCGGATCCTGCTCGAGACGGTGGACCACTTGCCGCGCCTCCACGTCCACACCCTGGATGCCTTCTTCCACAAGGTGGCCCACTCGTTCGGGTTGGAGCTGGGCCTCCCCGGAGACTGGACGGTGGCTGACGACCCAACGGTGGGGAAGCTTCGTTCCCGGGCTCTGGATGAGGTTCTGTCGGCACAGGATACGGGCGTGGTCCTGGAGCTGGTTCGGATGGCCGGAAGAGGGGATGCGGATCGCTCGGTCCACGATCTTCTCCTGGAAGAGACGGGCAGCCTCCTGGAGCTCTACCGGGAGCGGGCACCCGGGACCGGCTCCGCCTTGTGGGGCGGCGGGTCCGAGGGGGGGCCGGATCCGGAATCCGATGGAACGCCTTCGAAAGCTCGGGTCGAGGAAGCCCTGCAGGCCCTCCGGGATCTGGAGCTTCCCACGACCCGGTCCGGAACGGTGCACAAGAGCTGGGCCCGGGCCCACGAGGCCATGGTGAGCACGGTGCAAGACCGGGACTGGGAAGCTTTTCTGGACCTGACCCTGGTGAAAAAGGTACTGGCGGAGGAGGAAAGGTTTTCCCGGGTCCCCATCCCTCCGGAGCTCCGTCGGGTCGCTCAGAAGCTACTGGAGCATGCCCGTGACCGGATCCGGGTCCGTCGGCACCGGAGGATCCAGGCCCTGGGCCGCCTCCTTCCGGAGTTCGATGGCCACCTGCGCCGCCTCCAGTGGCAACGGGGGCTCTACGGCTTCGCGGACCTCACCCACGTCCTCCTGGGCTGGGACGAGATCCTGGACGGCCCCCATCAGGTCCACTACCGGCTGGACGGCCGAATCCGTCACGTCCTCCTGGACGAGTTCCAGGACACCTCCACCTCCCAGTGGGCGGCCCTGGAACCCCTGGTGGGAGAGATCCTCGCCGGGGGGGAGGACGATCGAGGCGCCTTCATCGTGGCGGACCCGAAACAATCCATCTACGGGTGGCGGGGCGGCGAGCCCCGGATCCTGGATTCTCTGCGGGCTCGCTATGGGCTCGAGCCGGCGTCCCTGGACCGGAGTTGGCGTTCATCTCCACCGGTGCTGGAGATGGTGAACCGGGTCTTCGAAGCCTTGCCGGAAAACCCGGTCCTGACCCACGACAAGGACGTGGCAGAGACGGCTCAAAGGTGGTCGGAGGGCTTCCACGAACACACCTCCGTCCACGAGGGCCGCTCCGGCTACGCTGCCCTGGAGTCCGGGCCCGAGCAGGAATCCGGCGAGGACCCCGACAGTGGGAGGGACGGAGGTCCCGGGGAGGAGGCGGCGGCGGACCACCTGGCATGGGCCGCCGCTCGGGTGGCGGAGATCCACCGGACCGTTCCGGGAGCCACGATCGGGGTCCTGGCCCGTCGCAACGAGGCCGTCGCCCGCCTCATCGCCCATCTGCGCACCCGGGGGGTGGAGGCCAGCGAGGAAGGCGGAGTGGAGGTGAAGGACTCGGGGCCGGTGGCCGCCCTGCTCGCTCTCCTCCGAGTGGCGGACCACCCCGACGACCGAGCCTCGGCATACCTGGCCGCCCGGACCCCCGTCGGGGCCTTGGTGGGCCTGGAGCCAGAGGAGTGGCGGTCGAGAGACCGGGTCCACACCGTGGGCCTGGAGATCCGGAAGGAACTGCTGCACGAAGGTTACGGCCCCGTCTTGGGCCGATGGGTCCGGGAGCTCACACCGGCGGTTCCTCCCCGGGACCGGGAGCGGCTCAGGCGCCTCCTGGAGCTGGCCTTCCAGTGGGACCGGGTCGCTGGGCTCCGGCCCTCCGACTTCGTTCGGGCCGCCCAGGCCAGCCGTGCAGAGGCACCCGGAGGTTCCCCGGTGCGGGTCATGACGATCCATCGCGCCAAGGGCCTGGACTTCGACGTGGTGGTCCTTCCCGAGCTGGAGGAAAGCTCCTACACCGCCGGGCGGACCCCCGCCTTCCTGGCCGAGCGAGAGGAGGGAGGAGCCGGTCCGGTCCGGCGAATCGTGCCCAGGGTGAAGAAGGACCTTCTCCCCCTCTTTCCCGAGGCGCTACCCGCGACTCGGCAGCACCGGGAAAGCATGGTCCGGGACTCGTTGAGTGCGCTGTACGTCGGACTCACCCGGGCCCGCTTCGCCGTTCACGCGCTCGTGGCCCCGGATCCGGAGGGGACGTCGGAGGCCAAAAGCGATGCCCGCCTCCTCCGCCACGCCCTCCTCCCCGAAGAGAAAGGTGCCCCGGCCCCAGCGAACCGGATTCTCTGGGAGACCGGGGAGCGAGATTGGTGGACGCGCCCGGAGGTCCCCGACTCCTTCACCCACCCTCCCGGGTCCTCCAGGGGTCCCGGGCCGGGTTCCCGCTCCAACCTCCGGAGCCGGCCGGCGTCCCAACGGAAGCGACTGCTACCGGTCCGGACCCCCTCCGACCCAGGAGGAGGAGACGCGCTCCCTCTGGCCCGGGTCCTCAGGCCTCGCCCCCGGGCGGCCATGGAGGCGGGAACTCTGATCCACCGGTGGCTGGAGCAGGTGGAATGGATCGAGGACCGCTGGCCCGCCGAAGAAGAGCTCCTGAAGCTGGTGGGAAAGGAACGCCCGGGAGCCACCGACCCCGCGGGCCTCCTGAAAGAGCTTCAGGAATGGGTGGAGGCGCCCCCGATCCGGGGGCTCCTGAGCCGGGAAGCGCACCCGGAGGGGACGACCGTGGAGCGAGAG
>SKSR01000357.1 GCA_007122885.1 Gemmatimonadota bacterium | reverse complement strand
GTGCCGGTAGACGAAAAGGGGGAGGTCCGCGGGTGCGACCCGCACCCGGTCCTCGATCCCGAGCCCACGGACGAGCCGGCTCACGTCGGGCGGCAACCGCATGCGTTGTGGCCCGTGATCCAGGACACGGCCTTCCACCTTCGAGGATCGGACTACACCCCCCACGCGGTCGCTCGCCTCCAACACCAGTGCAGAAACCCCTCGCTCACGTAGGTAGTACGCCAAGGCGAGCCCGCTCACGCCCCCTCCCACGATGCCGATCACGGCCCTTCACCTCCTCCCATCCAGTCCGTCTCCCCTGACATGACCGCATTCCCCCCGGAAGCTTCACCGTCTGCGAACTCCGGCCTCGGGAGGAGGGTTCCATCCCGGGCCCGGGCATAGCGGACGAGGGTCGTGAGGCTCGCCCCGTAGCTGGCCACCCCTTCCGGCACTCCCTGACGCCGCAGATAGGCGTCGTTCACCCGGGAACCCATCTCCATGGCCGGACCTTCCACCACACGCCAGTAGGTACGCAGGTTCTCCAGGTCCCGCCGGACCCCGGGGAGCCGTTGCCGCAAGAGGACATCACGAGCCTCCGGATCCACCACCCCCAACGCCCCCATTAGTTGGCGCTGGGCGAAGACGTAGGCCGAGTAACGCACCCGAGGCTCCGGCGCGTACGATGCCGCCACGAAGCCGGCGAAGTTCGCGTCGTCTTCGAAGGCGATGCCTCGCTGGTGCGCACCTTCATGAGCCAGGGCCTTTCCGAGTGCCACTGCGGGCAGGTCCGGAAGAACCAGCGCCTCGCCGGTGAAGGGAACGTACATACCCGAGATCCCGAGCCGACGAACGAAGCTGCCCAAGACCATGGGCCGGGGGCCCGCGAAAGCTTCACGCTGAAGAGACGAAATCCCCAGCTCCCGAGCCGCTCCCTGCCACCCCACAGTCAGGGCCGGAAGGAGCGTACCCACGCCACCGGGAGCGGAGGTGGGCTCGCCGGCATCGGGCACCCCGTGAATCCGGAGGTACTCCTCGTTGGCCGCCTGAATCATCTCGTGGGTCAGGGCACGCAGCTCGGAGGTCTGCAACGGATCGGTGTCCAATCCCACCCGTTCCGGCAAGCTCTCCTGAGCGTAGGCGAAGCCCCAAAGCGCGTAGAAGAAGAAAACCAGGAGCCCCAGATCCCCGACCACCCGAAGACCTCCGGCACACATCGGTTTCAGCGTCCCCTCCTGGGCTCTCCGGGCGCGGAGCCCATCCCGGGCCCACCCCCAGATCCAGCGAACGAGCAGGAGCACCGCCAGAAGCTCGGCCAGGGGAATCGGCACCCCGGAAGCCATGCGTCCAACCACCCCCGATCCCCACTGGCCCCAAGCCACCAGGGCGTCCAGAATCGACCCTCCCGGTCGGGCCCGCAGGAGGAGAAAGAGGAGATACGCGCCCAGGCCGGCCAGCACAAAGCTCCCCCTCCGCCGCAACCGCAGAGGTACCCCCTTCGGGCCCTTACGGCCGTGGGGTGCCGCGTCGCTGTGTTCCTCCGTGGGCCGATCCATAGGTCCCCTGACTGGCGCCGAGAAACGAGGGAGGACGTCGCGTTCCTTTGTTCTCCCTGTTCGGAACTACCCCCTCGACCGGAAGAGGTCCGAGGTTCCCGGCCGATCGGGCCCTGCAGATCCCGGGTGGTTGGAGAGCCTGCCTATTCGTGTCACAGGCCCCACCGTATTCACCTCTCCTACCGGGGCCTCGGAAGAGACTCGTGGGGGAATCGGGGGCGTTGGCGGGAGAACCCCGGCGGCCCCTAGATTCGGTTGAAGAGTCATTCCACTACCGGATCGGTGCTCACGAGGCTCGGGGCCTCCAACTTCGCGAACCATCGGAGGGGTGGGACCATCACGTTGAGCGAGAGCCACCCCGGAAGCTCTTTACATCCTCAGTTCCTCCGTCCGGAGCACCCGTGAGGCCCGGAGGAGGTTACGACGCGGCGGTAGTGGGGCTCGGGGTTACCGGGGCGGCCATCACATGGTTCCTGGCCCGACGGGGAGCCCGGACACTGGCCCTGGACCGTCACCGACCGCCTCACTCCCAGGGCTCGAGTCATGGCCGGACCCGGATCATCCGCAAGGCCTACTTCGAGAGCCCGGACTACGGCCCCCTTCTGGAGCGCGCTTACGCAGGGTGGGGCGCGGTGGAGAGGGAGGCGGGGGTCCGGCTCTTCCATCGAACGGGAGCGCTGACGGTGGGGCGGGACGGGGGAGAGCTGATCGAAAGGGTCCGACGCTCGTCCCGGGAGGCCGGAGTGCCCATCCGGGCCTTGGACCCCGGAGACCTATCGTCTCTCTACCCTGCCCTCCGGCTGGAGAAGGGTTGGACGGGAATCTTGGACTCGGAGGCGGGGGTTCTACGAGCCGAAGAGTCGGTGGAGGCCTTTCTGGCCTTGGCCGGACGGGAAGGAGCCCACCTCCGGTACGAAGAGGGAATGAGCCGATGGGAGGAAACGGGCGGGGAGGTTCGGATAGAAACGCCTCGAGGCAGATACAGTGCTCGCAGCGTCGTGCTCAGTCCGGGGCCCTGGTTGCCTTCCCTGGCCGGTCCCAAGCTCCACCTTCCTCTGCAAGTCACTCGGGAGGTGGCCGCTTGGTTCCGGCCTGTCCACCGAACCATGGACCTGGGTCCTGGAAGGCTCCCGGTGGTCCTGCAGGAACGGTTGAGGGAAGGCGTGGGCTACATCGTCCCCGACTTTGGAGAAGGGATCCGGGTTGGGTTCCATCACGATGGCGAACCGACGGACCCGGACCGAACCGCCCGGGAGGTGAAGGCCCGAGAAGTGGAAGCGCTCCGAGCGTTCCTGAACCGGGCGGTTCCCGACGCCGGCGGACGGCTCGTCGACCATTCGGTCTGCCTATACACATCGACCCCAGACCACCATTTCGCGGTGGGGCCGCATCCTCGGGCGTCCCGGATCACCGTGGTGAGCGCCTGTTCGGGTCACGGCTTCAAGTTCGCACCCGCGCTGGGCGAGCTGGTGGCCGACAGAGTCATCGAAGGTGCGGAGCCTTCAGAGCTGGCCCCGTTCGCTGTCGACCGGTTCGGCCCTGGATGAGGAAAACGCCGTGGATCGCCCCGACTGCACCCACACCGACCCGCAGCGTTCGCCACCGTCAGGGGGACCTTCGCATCCATTGCCGGAACCGTCCCCGAAGACCCGTAGTCCGGATAGCCAATCCGTTCAGGAGGAACCATGCTTGAATCCGTGGCCGTCGTGCCGGCCTCCCGAATCCCCGACCTCCTTCCCATGGACACCTGCATCGACGAGGTGGAGCGGTCCTTTCGGCAGGTAGCCCGAGGCGAAGCGAACCAGCCACTGAGGACCGTGATTCGGCTCCTCGGTGGTGAGAACTCCTTCATGGTGAAGCCTGCGTCCACCGCAGACCCACCCACCGTTGGAGCCAAGCTGCTGACCCTTTTTCCCGGCAACCGGAGCCGGGACCTCCCGACCCATCAGGGGATCCTCGTTCTCTTCGACCCCGGGACTGGAGCCTTGTCGGCACTCATGGACGCGGAGCCGATCACGGCGATTCGAACGGCGGCCGCCAGCGCCGTGGCCACCCGGGCCCTGGCCCGACCCGACGCCGGGGACCTGGCCCTCCTCGGCTCCGGGGTCCAGGCCCGAACCCACTTGGAGGCCATGGCGTGTGTTCGCACCCTGAGAAGGGTCCGTGTATGGAGCCCCACCCGGGAGAATCGAGAGCGCTTCGCCCGGGAGGAGTCGGGGCGGGCCGGCGTTCCCGTGGAATCGGTGGAAACCGCACAGGAAGCGGTGGAAGGCGCGGACCTGATCTGCACCGTGACCGGTGCTCGGGAGCCCGTGCTGGAGGGGGACTGGCTATCCGAGGGCGTCCACGTGAACGCGGTGGGAGCCAGCGCCCCGGAAACCCGAGAGCTGGACGGTGAAGCCGTCCTCCGCTCCCGACTCTACGTGGACCGGATGGAGTCGGCCCTGGCCGAGGCGGGAGACATCCTCATCCCCCTGACCGACGGGATCATCGACCGGTCGCACCTGGAAGGCGAGATCGGAGAGCTACTGGAGGGAACGATCG
>SKSR01000258.1 GCA_007122885.1 Gemmatimonadota bacterium | reverse complement strand
GGGTCGAAGCGTCTGGGCTCGCTACCTGGAGCGCCTGGGCGTGGACGCCGCGGTGCCCGAGGACGGCTACCACGGCAACTTCGTCTCCGAGATCGCAGGGAGCCTGGTGGAGCGGGACGGCGACGCCTATCTGGAGAGGGCCGGCGTGGCCGCCCCCTCCCAGGACCCCCCCCGGGAAGTCCTGGACGAGATGCGACGCTTCGCCGTGGACCGGATCCGGGAGGACCAGGACCGGGACCTGGCCCACTTCCGGGTCCATTTCGACCAGTACTATCTGGAAAGCTCCCTCTACGAGGACGGTCGCCTGGACGGGACCATCGGCGCTCTCCGGGAAACGGGGCTCGTCTACGAAGAGGATGGGGCCCTCTGGCTCCGGACGATCGAGTACGGGGATCAGAAGGACCGGGTCATGGTGAAAAGCGACGGGAGCCCCACCTACTTCCTCCCCGACGTGGCCTATCACATGACGAAGTGGGAGCGCGGCTTCCGGAACGCCATCAACATTCAGGGCGCCGACCATCACGGCACCGTGGATCGCGTTCGGGCGGGCTTGCAGGCCTTGGGGCTCCCCGAGGGCTACCCGGAGTACGTCCTCCACCAGATGGTCACCGTGGAGCGGGGCGGGCGCGAGGTGAAGTTCTCGAAGAGGGCCGGTTCGTACACCACCCTCCGGGAGCTCATGGAAGAGGTGGGAGTGGATGTGACGCGGTACTTCTTCCTGATGCGGAAGCCCGAAGCCCACTTGGTGTTCGACCTGGACGTGGCCCTGGATGAGTCGGAGAAGAATCCGGTCTACAAGATCCAGTACGCCCACGCCCGCATGTGCAGCATTTTTCGCAAGGCGGGCCTGGATTGGGGTGATGCCGATCCGGAGGCGGCCGACCTGAGCCTTCTGGCGGCCCATGAGGAGAAGGAGCTCGTGAAGCAGCTTCTCTCCTTCCCCGAGGTAGTGAAGCGGGCCGGGATCCACCGGACCCCCCATCTGGTCTGCGAATACCTGGAACAGACGGCCGGGCAGGTGAACTCGTGGTATCACGCAGGCAATCCCACCCGCAACCCGGAGCTCGCCGTGCTGGCGGACGATCCCGAGCTCCGGAAGGCCAGGCTCTGTCTGGCCCGGGCCATACGGATCGTCCTCCGAAACGGCCTCGGGCTCTTGGGCCTGGAGGCGCCTGATCGAATGGAAAAGGAGTCTGTTTGAAAATGTCCGTGCTCGTGGTTGGAAGCATCGCTCTCGATACCGTGGAAACCCCGTTCGGAAAGGTGGAGGACGCCCTGGGCGGCTCCGCCGTCTACTTTTCCGCGTCGGCGGCCAACTTTCACCCGGTTCAGGTGGTCGGAGTGATCGGAGACGATTTTCCCGACGGGGCCCTGGACCTCCTTTCCGAACGAGGGGTGGACCTGAAAGGCGTGGCCGAGCGGAAAGGGGAGAGCTTCCGCTGGAGCGGAGTCTACAGCTTCGACCTGAACACCCGGGAGACCCTGGACACCCGCCTCGGTGTGTTCGCCGACTTCGAGGCCCGGATTCCCGAGGAGTACCGGAACCCTCGAATTCTCTTCCTGGGGAACATCGATCCCGAGGTCCAGCTCAATGTGCTGGACCAGGTGGAATCCACCGATCTGGTGGCCTGTGACACCATGAACCTCTGGATCGACGGAAACCGGGATGCCCTCCTCAAGGTTCTGGAGCGGACCGACGCCCTCCTGGTGAACGACGAGGAGGTCAGGCAGCTCGCCGAGGAACCCAACCTCCTGAAGGCCGCCCAGTGGGTCCAGGACCGGGGCCCGGACACCGTGGTGGTGAAGAAGGGCGAGCACGGAGTCATGCTCGTGGATCGCGAGTCCGTCTTCTTCCTCCCGGGTTATCCCTTGGAGGAGGTCTTCGATCCCACGGGAGCCGGGGATTCCTTCGCTGGAGGGTTCCTGGGTTACCTGGCGTCCCGTGACGAGTGGACGCCGGAGGAGATCCGGACCGGCCTGGTCTTCGGTTCGGCCATGGGCTCCTTCGCCGTGGAGGACTTCAGCGTCCACCGCTTGGCTGGGGTGAAGATGGACGAGATCATGGACCGGGTCCGGGAGTTCCGGCAGATCACATCCTTCGAGGTGCGCGCTCCGGAGAGGCAGGGTGCCTGACGACGACCGCTTGGACTACCGCTCCGCCGGGGTGGACCTGGAGCGGGCGGAGCGGACGACGGAGAGCCTCCGGGCCCTGGTGGCGTCCACCCGGGACGAGCATACGCTTTCGGAGCTCGGTCTGTTCGGGGGTCTCTACCGGGTGCCTCCAGGGCACCGGAAGCCCGTCCTCGTCTCCAGCGCGGACGGGGTCGGGACCAAGCTGAAGGTGGCCTTTCGCACCGGGCGGCACGACACGGTGGGCCAGGACCTGGTCAACCACTGTGTGAACGACATTCTGGTGCAAGGGGCCCGTCCCCTCTTCTTTCTGGATTACCTGGCCACCGGGCGTCTCGAGGAGGAGGTGGCGGAGGAAGTGGTTCGGGGCGTGGCTACGGCTTGCCGGGAGAACGAGTGCGCCCTATTGGGTGGGGAGACGGCGGAGATGCCGGACTTCTACGCGGTGGGGGAGTACGACCTGGCCGGCTTCATCGTGGGGATCGTGGAGGAGGATCACGTGCTGGACGGCGGGCGGATCCGTCCGGGGGACCGGCTGGTGGGCCTGGATTCCTCGGGCCTTCACACGAACGGGTACACCCTGGCCCGGCGGATCGTCTTCGAACGGATGGGGCTGTCGGTGGACGACCCGTTTCCGGGGGAGGACGCTTCGGTGGGCGAAACCCTGCTCCGGGTCCATCGGAGCTACCTCGGTCCGCTCCGTAGCGAGCTGACGGGTGCCGGTCTTCGCGGTTTGGCGCACATCACGGGTGGCGGAATCCCCGGCAACCTGGCCCGGATTCTGCCGGAAGGAACCGGGGCCCGGGTGGATCTGGAGAGCTGGACGGTACCCAACGTCTTCAGGGTCATGGCGTCGGAAGGAGGGGTGGAGCCCGCGGAAATGCGCCGGGCCTTCAATATGGGCGTCGGGATGATCGCAGTGGTGGAGGAAGGCGAGACGGAGCCCTTCGTGGAGAGACTCCGTTCCGAGGGAGAGGACGCCTGGGTTCTGGGGGAGGTGGTGAAGGGGAATGGGGTCCGCTTCCACTGACCGCGGCCGATGCCGGCGCGCAGGCCCCGGAAGGCCCGCGCGAGGGGGCCCCGCGGGAGCATTCGTTCTGCTGGCGAGCCTTCTCGCCGTGGCTTCGCCCGTTCACGCGCAGGAGCTCGAGTCGGCGGTGGAGACGTGTGCGGGTGGTGTGTCCGCTCGGGTAGCCCCCTGCGCCCACGGCCTCCTCTCGGGTCAGGAGATCCGCTCGAGCCTCGGCCTCCTATCCGGACATGGGAATCCCTCCCCGGGGTCGGTCAGCACCGTGGGTCGGAGAATGGGGACGGTCCCCCGGCTGGCCGTGGCGGCACGGGTGACGGGAAGCAGCCTCCGAGCTCCGGACCTGGAGAGCCCAGTGGACGACCTGCGGGGCAGCTCCAACATCGTCCCGTCGGCCCAGCTTTCCGTGGCCGTGGGCGCCCTCGACGGCTTTCGCCTCGCTCCCACGGTGGGTGGGGTCCTATCCGCCGACCTCCTGGCATCCGCCAACGTCCTCCGCCTCCCGTCCTCGGCCGGCTTCGAGGGGAGCGCCGTTACCTACGGTGCGGGGGTCCGGGTGGGGCTCCTCCGGGAATCCTTCACCCTTCCCGGAGTGTCTCTCTCCGTGTTGCACCACGGAGGCACCACGGTTCGGCACGGAGAGGCCTTCGTCCATGAGCGTGAGGTCCGGATCGACCCATCGGTCACCTCCGTGCGGGCCTTGGTGGGGAAGGACTTCTTCGCTTTCGGCCTCGCCGGTGGAGCGGGATGGGACCGGTACGGAGGATCGGTGGAAGTCCGGCTCCCGTCCCAGGACGGTTCCGGGGCGGAGGTCCGCTCCCCTGACCTGTCGGCCGATACTCGGCTCTTCTACTTCCTGGGTGGAGACATGACGTTTCTGGTTCTCCAGGTCACGGGGGAGGTGGGCTGGGCCCCGGGGGTGGCGGAGAACCCCTT
>SKSR01000326.1 GCA_007122885.1 Gemmatimonadota bacterium | reverse complement strand
CCCCCAGAGAGCCCTGTATCCGGGGCTCACATACTCCACTCCGTCCTTCTCGGGAGTGCTGATCCAAAACGCTTCGGCCACGCTCCCGGCGATCTGACGGAAGAGGGACTCCCTGGCCCCGAGGTCGGTATCTTCTCCTTCCCCTTCCCCCACCCAAACCACGATGAGCTCCAGGTTTCCCCGACTCCCCTCCACGATCCGGACGGTGACGTGGACAGGAAAGGACTCTCCATCCAGGGATACGTGCTCCCCCCACCCCGTACGGACACCCTCGTCGTTCGAGGCCTTCAAGCCCTCGACACTCCATCCGATCCGGTCGGCGGTGAGGGAGAGAAGATCGGACGGATCGACCCGGTAGCGGCGGAGGGCCGCCGGATTCATGGCGAGAACCCGAAGGGAATCCGCCCGTTGGATCCAGGCGGGTCTGGGGTGGTTTCGGAAGAGTGCCTCCCCCACGACCCCCTGGAAGACTGACTCCTCAGGAGATCCGGGCGATGGATCCATGGCGCCGGGTCCGTCTAGGGATACACGTTCCAGGCTGGAGTAACCTGCCATGGCCCCCGGAACCGGGCAAGGGAGTGGTAGAACCGCAGGAAAGCCCGGAGGCCGGCGGGCTTCCCCGCCGACCCCCGACCGTTCCCGGAGCCTATCTCTACTGGGCCGCCTCTACTGGGGCTGCGAAGCGAGACCGTGGTGCGATTCGGGAATGAAGAGGGCGTGGAAGTCCGAGTCCTCCAGATCCCCCAAGGTAACCACATCCAACAGTTCCCTCGTCTCCACATCCAGGATCGCCACTCCCGGGGTCTCTCCCACGGTGGCGTGAGGAATGGTGGGTGCCGGATCCGGGCCCCTGAGGCTGACGTAGGCCCGGTCTCCGTCCGGGGAGAAGGCGATCAGGTCCGGGGCCGACCCTACGAACTCCACCTCCTCGAAGTCGTGACCCGCCTCGTGGATCACGTTCAAGGGGTGTATCGTGGCGTTGTCGCTCACCCGGTGTAGGACCCAGAGCTCTTCGCGGACCGGATCCACATACACTCCGTGGGCGTCTTGTCCCACCTCGGAAAGATCGTGAGAAGCCACGAGATCGGGTTCCTCCCCGGCCACGTCGAAAACGTAGAGGAACGAGGATTCCATACCTCCCGCCGTCACATAGAGCTCCGACCCGTCGAGGGAGGGCGCGAAGCCGCAACCGTGCTGGGCCACCTCGTCGTTGCCCCACGCGCGGGTCACCTCCCACTCCTCCAGATCCACCACGGCCAGGCCTCCGTCGAACAGCGTCACCAGCATGTGCCGCCCATCCTGACTGAAGCCGCCGCAGACCGGCCGGCGGCTGGGGAAGAGGTCATCGTCGGCCAAAGCGGGAGATGCGGCCAGATCCAGGTATCGGGTCAACTCCCAGGTCACGTCGGATCCCGAGCCTTCCCGGATGACCTCGGCCAACGTTTCTCCCCGATCCGGCTCCCCATCCTCTCCCACTTCTTGAGGGCCGATGTTGAAGATGTAGACGTGGTCCGGACGAACGGGATTGGGCTGAGCGGCATGGGGTGCCTTGCCCACGTCCTCGATCACGTGAAGGGTTTCTCCCGAATCCCTGTCCAGAATGGTCACAGACTCGGAGACTGTGTTCGCGCTGTAGACGTACCCATCTCCGGGCACGCCCCACAGCATGTGGGGCCGGGCTGCGCCCCCCAGCGCTTCGGATCCCACCACGTCGAGAATCCCTCCGTCCGGGTCGAGGACGAAGAGTTCGTCGAGGTTCTGATCCATCGCCCAGACCCGGTATTCCGGCTCGGCGTCGGCGGCTTCCTCCGAACCCACCTCTCCAGTCTCCTCGGGGGGCTCGCAGCCGGCCGCGGCCCAGACCAGGAGCAGAGCGCTGGCAACGGCGGTCGCGGCGGCGCGCTGACCTCGTGCGTATCTCCACGATCGATTCATTCCATCCTCCAATGCGTTTGAAGTGCTCGGACGAGCTCCGGGGCGGAAAGCCCCGAGGGTCCACCCAAGCTCAAGACCCCCAAAGCTCCCAATGGGTCGCGATCCCGAGAACCACCGAGATCGCCACCCCCAGCGCTACGGGCGTTCCCAGCCGAGCATAGTCCCCGAACCGGTACCTCCCCGCCCCGTAGACCATGGCGTTGGTCTGGTACCCGATGGGGGTGAGGAAGGAGGCGGAAGCCACCAGGGCCACGGCCCAGATGAACGCCCTGGGCTCCACCTCCACCACCGACGCGGCGGCCAATGCGATGGGAAACATGAGAACCGCCGCAGCGTTGTTCGTGATGAGTTCCGTGAGGACCAGGGTGCACAGAGCCACCCCGGCCAGGACGGCCACCGCTCCCAGATCCTGTGCCGCGCCCACCAGTCCCCCGGCCAACACCCCGGCCAACCCCGAGTCCTCTATGGCGGCTCCCACCCCGAAGGCGGACGCGATGAGAAGGATCACCCCGAAATCCACGGATCGAACCGCCTCCCACGGGGACAGGGCCCCGGTAACCACGAGAAGGGCCACCGCGCCCACGGCACCATACACAATGGGAATCCACCCCAGGGCCGCTGATCCGACCACTCCGGCCACCGACCCCAAGGCCAGCCAACTCCGAAGCCGGTTCGTTCCCTCCCCGAGCCCTCCGGGAGCCTCCATCGGCTCCCCGGCCTCGGCCGGCTCGGGAGAGGTCCCGGTTCGGTCCGACCCGTCTTCCCCGCTCGGGTCCGGATCGGACCCGGCTACCGACGGGTCGCCCTTTCGGCCCGACGCACCCACTCCCGCCGGAAACGTGACCGGATCCCTCCGGGGAAGAAGCCGAGGCGTCAAGGCCACCACGATCAACAGCCCCACGCAGACGGCCGGAGCGGCCACCGGGGTCATCTCGAACATCCCCAGGGGCCGACGCCCGGTCTCCTCCACCAGACCCGAGACCACCAGGTTCGTGGAAGTCCCCACCAGGGTGAGCATCCCCCCGAGAATGGCGGCGAAGGAGAGGGGCATGAGGTATAGCCCAGGGTCCCGCCCCCTTTCCTCCGCCCAGCGAACGATGGGAGAGATGAGCATGGCGGTCACCGGCGTATTGTTCAGAAACGCCGACGCGCCGGCCGTGGGGACCACGATCCGCAAGAGGCGGCTCCGCTCCCCATCCCTTCCGGACAGGACTCCGGCAACCAAGGGACGCAGCGCCCCCGTCCGGTTCACGGCCCGGGCTAGAACCCAAAGGGCCGCCACGGTGAGGGGAGCAGGGTTCGTGAACCCGGAAAAGGCCCGCCCCGGCGTGGTCACGCCGGTGACGAGAAAAACGCTCATGGCGCCGAGCAGAACCACGTGGGGCGGAAACCACTCCCGTACCAGGGCTACGACGGTCGCCGCGACCACGAGGAGGGTGAACCAGGCTTCGGGTGTCATGGGGATCCGCTCGGCCCCGGGCCGATCCAGGAACGGTCGGCCGGCTCAGAGATCGTGGAGCCCGCACTCCAATCGCTCCAAACCCCGCCACCGACCGGCCCGTTCCTCCTCGCCCGGTCCGGCCGGCGTCGTGAGGGGGCGATCACCCACGCTGGGATACCCATGGTCGTGCAGGGGATTGTACGGGAGGCCGTGAACCTGCACGAAGGCCCAAACGTCCTTCCCACTCCAGGCGGCCAAGGGGTTGATCTTCACCCTTTCCGGACGCTCCTCCACCACGGGCAGGCCCCTACGGGTTTCCGATTGGTCCCTCCGGCGCCCCGTGATCCAGCCGCGAACTCCGGCCAGGGCCTCCTCCATGGGCTCCACCTTGGTGAGCCGGTGAAACCGGTCCAGATCCCTCTCCCAGAGCCGCGGTCCATGCTCCGCCTCGAACGCCTTCCGGTCCCTGGCGGGACGGAGAACCTGGAGGTCCAGGTCGTACCGTTCCCGGACCCTCTCCGCCAACTCGAGAGTCTCCGGGAAGTGGTACAGAGTGTCCACGAAGAACACAGGCACCCGGGCCCCTTCCTGGTGGAGCATGTGGATCAGGGCGATCCCCCCCACACCCCCGAACGAAGTGGAGAGAACCAGATCGCCGGACTCGAAAGCATTCAACGCCCAACGGAGAACCTCACTGGGGTCCTCGCCCTCCAACTCACGGGACGCCGCTTCCGGCTCCGTCACCACCGTCGTGTCGCCACTGGCCACGCTCATCCTCCCTATCTCCTCATGACCCTCGGGGGTCGGTTCCCCAATCGATTTCATCTCTGTCGGGGCCGGATGGGTCCCGACGCTTCGTTCATCCGCACGAAAAAACCCGACCGGGCCGGGTGGCCGCAGTCGGGCGACGATCAAGGTCGGTTCGGGAAAAGCTCTCTAGGGCGGTCCCCTCCAAACGACCCCGCGCGCCCCGGCCACACCGGGCAGGCGGAGACAACGACAACAGAGACAGCCCATGAGACAGCACGCCGTCACGTCTCCCTTCCGCCGGGAGGAGCCCGGGATCGGGAGATTCGGATCAGTTGGAAGGTTGGTGGCTTTCGCGGTCACGAAACGCCCTCGCTCCTCTACGTGCTTCTCGCTTCAAGTTCCGGCGGGCCTCGATACGGAAAGACTCGGGGCTACCGGCGCTAGTTGCATTAATCGGTAGTGGGGCCCGAAGGCATTGTCAAGGTCGCCCCACCGCAACATCCCCGTCGATGCCCCGGAGGGAAAAGTGAGTCTGGCGACGCGGGCCGGGAGCGGAGCCGATCGATTCCCGGGAGACACGGCTCGGGGACCGGGAAGGAGCACCGCCGACGGGGTGGCCAGCGGACTGACTTCCTTTTATAGTGTAAGTCTGGGCCCAGCGGCCCGGGGTGATTTGCGGCGGATTTGCGACCCGGGACAGCCGAACAGCTAAACAGCCACCGTCCGAATCGGGTGGGAGCACGGTGCTCCCCAACCCTTCGGGCATCTTCGCTCGAAATTCAGCGAGCGTCTCCACCCCTCGTCCAACGCCGAACACCCACTTCGCCCCGAGGGAGCTTCCTTCGGGGGGTTCGACTCGTTCACCGTAGACTATAGAAACGGATCCCAATGACAACCGACTCCAAGGGTAGAGCATCAGAAGACGTCCGCAACGCACGGAGGGAGCGCCTTGGCCGCCTTCATGACGAGGTGAGCCGAAGGATCCTCATCCTCGACGGGGCCATGGGTACGATGATCCAGAACCGTGGCCTCGACGCCGGGGACTTCCACGGGGAGCGCTTCGCCGATCACCCGGAGCCCCTGGAGGGAGCCAACGACGTCCTCTGCTTCACCCGGCCCGACGTGATCCGGAGCATCCACAGGGAATATTTGGAGGCCGGGGCGGACATCACCGAGACGAACACCTTCAATGCCACCTCGGTGTCTCTGGAGGACTACGCCCTCGAGGATCTGGTCTACGAGATGAACCGGGAGGCGGCCCGGCTGGCCCGGGAGGCGGCTGACCAGGTGGAGGCGGAGGACCCGGATCGCCCCCGTTTCGTCTGCGGAGTGTTGGGCCCCACGAACCGGACGGCTTCCATTTCCCCGGACGTGCAGGATCCGGCATTCCGAAACATCACGTTCGACGAACTGGCGAAGACATACGGTGAGCAGGTGGACGGCCTCCTGGACGGGGGCGCCGACCTGATCATGATCGAGACGGTCTTTGACACCCTGAACGCCAAGGCGGCCCTCTACGGGGTTCGGGAGACCCTGGAGCGCCGGGGCGACGAGGATGTCCCGATCATGGTGTCGGGGACGATCACCGACCAGTCCGGCCGAACCCTTTCCGGCCAGACCGTGGAGGCATTCTACAACTCCGTGCAGCACGGGGACCTCTTCTCGGTGGGCCTGAACTGCGCCCTGGGAGCCAAGCAGCTCCGGCCGTACATGGAGGACTTGGCCGAGGTGGCCGAGACCCACACGAGCTGCCACCCCAACGCCGGCCTTCCCAACGAGTTCGGCGGATACGACCAGACCCCCGAGGAGATGGCTCGACTGGTCCGGGAGTTCGCGGAGGAAGGCTTCCTGAACATCCTCGGTGGCTGCTGTGGAAGCACCCCGGAGCACATCCGTGCGATCGCCGAGGCGGTGGCGGACATGCCGCCGCGGGAGATTCCGGAGCGCCCCGTTCGGTGCCGGCTTTCGGGGCTGGAGCCCCTGACGGTGGGACCCGAGGTGGGATTCGTGAACGTGGGCGAGCGCACGAACGTGACGGGGTCCAAGCGCTTCCGCCGGCTGATCAAGGAGGAGCGCTACGACGAGGCCCTGGAAGTGGCCATGGAGCAGGTCCGGGGCGGAGCCCAGATCGTGGACGTGAACATGGACGAGGGGCTTCTGGACTCGGAAGCGGCCATGATCCGCTTCCTGAACCTGATGGCGGCCGAGCCCGAGATCTCCAGGGTCCCCGTCATGGTGGATTCCTCCAGGTGGGAGGTCATCGAGGAGGGGCTCAAGCGCCTCCAGGGCAAGGGCATCGTGAACTCCATCTCCTTGAAGGATGGTGAGGAGGAGTTCAAGGAAAAGGCCAAGAAGATCCGCCGGTACGGAGCCGCCGCCGTGGTCATGGCATTCGACGAGGACGGCCAGGCCGAAACCGCCGAAGAGAAGGTGGAGATGTGCGCTCGGGCATACCGGATCCTCACCGAGGAGCTAGGCTTCCCGCCCGAGGACATCATCTTCGACCCGAACGTCTTCGCTATCGCCACCGGGATCGAGGAGCACGACCGCTTCGCCATCGAGTTCCTGGACGCCACGGAAAAGATCAAGGAGACCCTCCCTCACGCTCTGGTGAGCGGTGGCGTGAGCAACCTCTCCTTTTCGTTCCGAGGGAGCCCGCAGGTCCGTGAGGCCATGCACGCCGCCTTCCTGTACCACGCCATCCAGCGCGGCATGGACATGGCCATCGTGAACGCCGGCGCCCTCCCCGTCTACGACGAGATCCCCGAGGATCTCCTGGAAGCCATCGAGGACACGCTCTTCTGTCGGACGGAGGACGCCACCGAGCGGATGACTCAGATCGCGGAGGAGCGCCAGGGGAAGGAAGAGCGGCAGGAGGAGAACCTGGAGTGGCGGGAGGACCCCGTCGAACGGCGCCTGGTCCACGCCCTGGTGAAGGGAATCGACGACTACGTGGTCGACGACGTGGAGGAAGCCCGCCAGGCCGCCAACCGGGCCCTGGACGTCATCGAGGGCCCCCTGATGGAGGGAATGGACGTGGTGGGCGACCTCTTCGGCTCCGGAAAGATGTTCCTCCCCCAGGTGGTGAAGAGCGCCCGGGTCATGAAGAAAGCGGTGGCCCATCTGATCCCGTACATCGAGCAGGAACAGTTGGAGGGGGGTGGCGAGAAGGAGGCAAAGGGCAAGGTCCTCCTGGCCACCGTGAAGGGGGACGTCCACGACATCGGGAAGAACATCGTCGGGGTGGTTCTCCAGTGTAACAACTACGATGTGGTGGACCTGGGGGTGATGGTCCCGGCCGACAAGATCCTGGAGTCCGCCCAGGAGGAGAAGGTGGACATCGTGGGCCTGTCCGGGCTGATCACGCCGTCCCTGGACGAGATGGTCCACGTGGCCAAGGAGATGGAACGGGAGGACTTCGAACTGCCCCTGCTCATCGGAGGCGCCACCACCTCCAAGACCCATACGGCGGTGAAGATCGAGGAGCGCTATGGCGGGCCCACCGTCCACGTCCTGGACGCGTCCCGGGCCGTGGGGGTCGTGGGGAAACTCCTGGACGATGGGGAACGCTCGGCCTACCTGGCCCGGATCAGGGAGGAGTACGACGAGATCCGGACCCGGTACGGGGAACGGGACCGAACCCCGAATCTGATCTCCATCGACGAGGCCCGGGAGCGGCGGTTCCCGATCCAATGGTCCCGCTACTCGCCACCCCAGCCCAAAGAGCCGGGGGTCCAGGTCTTCACCGATTATCCCTTGGACGAGCTCGTTCCGTACATCGATTGGACGCCCTTTTTCCAGGCGTGGGAGCTCAAGGGCAAGTACCCCGACATCCTGGACGACGAGGACGTGGGCGAGCAGGCTCGAGAGCTCCTGGGGGATGCTCGAGAGCTCCTGGAGGAAATCGTCTCCGAAAAGCGCCTCACGGCCCACGGAGTCGTCGGGCTTTGGCCCGCCAACTCGGTGGGACACGACGATGTGGAAATCTACACCGACGAAAACCGGGAGGAACTCCTCGCCCGGGCCCACCACCTCCGGCAGCAGTTCGGAAAGAAGGAAGGTCGGCCGAATCTGGCGCTCTCGGACTTCCTGGCTCCCAAGGAGACCGGAAAGGAGGACTGGATCGGGGGCTTCGCCGTGACCGCCGGCCACGGGATTCTGGAGATGGCTAGCCGGTATGAGGAAGAGCACGACGACTACCGGAGCATTTTGGCCAAGTCTCTGGCCGACCGGCTGGCCGAGGCCTTCGCCGAGCGGATGCACGAGCGGGTGCGGAGGGAGATCTGGGGATACGCCCCGGACGAGGACAACACGAACGAGGAGCTCGTCGCCGAGCGCTACCGGGGAATCCGCCCGGCCCCTGGCTATCCGGCGTGCCCGGACCACACGGAGAAGCGGACCCTTTTCCGCCTCTTGGACGCAAAGAACCGGACGGGCATGGAGTTGACGGATCAGTACTCCATGATGCCCGCCGCCTCCGTGAGCGGGTGGTACTTCGGGCATCCCGACTCCTTCTACTTCGGCCTGGGCCGAATCGGAGAGGACCAGGTGGAGGACTACGCGGAGCGGAAGGGGATGTCCGTGGAGGAGGTCGAGCGGTGGCTGTCTCCGAACCTGGCGTACGATCCCGCCTCCAAGGTCGGGGGGGGAGCATGAGCGACGAACCGACCGGAGTGGCGAGTCCCCTTCGAAGCCTTCTGGACGACGATCGCGTCCACGTGATGGACGGGGCCATGGGAACCCTCCTCTACAGCAGGGGAGTGTTCATGAACGTCTGCTACGACGAACTCAACCTGAACGAGGGAGAGCTCGTCCGGAGCGTTCACCGGGAGTACGTGGACGCCGGGGCCGAGCTTCTGGAAACGAATACCTTCGGAGCCAATCCCCTGAAGCTTTCGGGATGGGGCCTGGACGATAGGGCCGAGGAGATCAACGAGAAGGCCGCCCGACTGGCCCGAGAGGCCGCCAACGGGAGAGCCCTGGTTCTGGGGGCCATGGGCCCCTTGGGGGTCCGGATCGAGCCCTGGGGCCCGACGGCACGAGACTCGGCGAGGGAGCATTTCGGACGCCAGGTGGACGGGCTCGCGGCAGGAGGGGTCCACGGCTTCATCCTGGAGACCTTCTCGGACCCGACCGAGCTGGAGCAGGCGTTCCGAGCGGTTCGGGAACGCTCCGACCTTCCGATCTTCGCCCAGATGACGGTGGGTGACGAGGGAGAGACGACCTACGGCACCGACGTGGAGACGATCGCCAGAACCCTTACGGACCTGGGAGCCGACGTCGTGGGCCTGAACTGCTCGGTGGGGCCGGCCGCGATCCTGGACGCCGTGGAGCGGATGGCCTCGGTCACGGACCTCCCCATCTCCGCTCAGCCGAACGCGGGCCTTCCCCGCACGGTTGGGGACCGGAAGATGTACCTGGCCAGCCCCGACTACGTGGGCCAGTACGCCCGGAGGCTCATCGAGGCCGGTGTTCGGTTCGTCGGGGGATGCTGCGGGACCACGCCGGACCACATCCAGAGCATCCGGGGCGCCGTGGCCGGCCTCCAGGCCCCGGTTCTCGAGCTGGATTCCGCCGGCGCGGGCCAGGGGGGGGGAGCCGGCCGAGGGTCTGGACCGGAGAACGGCCCCCAGGGGGTGGTGGGACGTCTCGGGATTCGAACGGCAGGCATCGAGCCCGCGACGCCGCTGGCCGAACGATCCCGCTTGGGCGGCAAGCTCGCCCGGGGGGAATTCGCCACCTCCGTGGAGATCGTCCCGCCGAAGGGCTGGAGCCCGGAGCCCATGCTGGCTGCGGCTCGGAGGGTCCAGGCGGCGGGCGCCGACACGGTGAGCGTGACCGACTCGGCTTGGGGCCGGTACAGGATGGGGGCGCTCACGGCCGGCCCCCTGATCCAAAGGGAGGCCGGGATGGAGGCTCTCGTCCACTATCCCTGCCGGAACCGTTCCATGATGGGGATGATCTCGGACCTGCTGGGCGGAGCCGCGTCCGGAATCCGGAACGTGCTCCTGGTGAGCGGAGATCTCCTTCCGTCGGGCCCGTATCCGGAGCCCACTGCCGGGGCGGACATCGATTCGGTGGGACTCACCAACGTGGTCCACCACCTGAACGGTGGATTGGATCCGGGGGGTGGAAAGCTGGAACCGCCCACGGAGTTCGTCATCGGGGTGGTCCTGAACCACGGAACCCGGAACGTGGACGCCGAGCTCCGTCGCTTCGACTGGAAGGTGGAGGCGGGAGCCGACTTCGCCGTGACCCAACCCCTCTTCGATCCGGAGGCCTTGGACGCGTTCTTGGACCGAACGGGAGAGTGGGCGATCCCGGTGGTCGTAGGGCTCTGGCCGTTGACCTCGGCTCGAAACGCCGAATTTCTGGCCAACGAGGTCCCGAACCTCTCGCTTCCCGACTCGGTGGTGGAGCGGATGCAGGAGGCCCAATCTCGAGGGGAGGACGCCGCCGAGGAGGAGGGGGTCCGCATCGCCGTGGAGGCACTCAGGGGCCTCCGGCACCCGGTGGCCGGGGTCCATGTGAGCGCACCGAACGGACGGGTGGACCTGGCCCTGCAGGTCCTAGCCGAGGTTCAGTCTCGAGCGACCCCAGCCGCGCACACGAACGCTGGAGAAGGGGCGTCCACCTGAGGTTGCTCCCGGGATTACCGTGGAGCCGGCACCTTTCGGCAGCCTGGCGTGGAGGAGTCGGATGCGAGGCCGGGTGGGAGCGATGAAAGGGGGGGGGACGATCGGGTCCCCCCCTTTCATCGTCTCGCCCTGATGCGGACCCTTTTCCAGCTCCCCGAGGTCAGGTCCGGTTCAGGATCCCCTGCAGGCGGCCCGGCGCCCTCCGTCCTCCCAGGTTCGCCAGGTAGAGTTTGTTCACCCCGAGATCGTCCAATGCGGTGACCGTCCGCGCCGCGATCTCCTCTGCCGACGCCCCTTCCTCGAACTCCCGGAGAACCTCCTCCACCGGCACGGGGAAGAACTCCCCTAGCCTCTCCAAAGTCTTCCGGGTTCCACTCCGGTAGAAAAACACCCCGAAAAGGAGGGGTATCTCCAGACCCTGCCGGTCGGCTTCCTCCAGAAAGGCCTCCACCGCCCCCAGGTTGTGGTGGGACACCACCTGGGTGAGCGCGAAGTCCGCTTCGAACCGCTCTTCCCCGAGCCAACCCACCTGCTCCGCCGGATCCCGGAACGGGTTGCACCATCCACCCAGGAGAATGTCCGGATACCGCTCGCGGATGATTTGCCTCAGATCCCTGGACCTGGGCACGCATCGGGGCGGCCCCACGTTCTGATCGCCTCCGATGACCACAATTCCGCCGAACCCGAAGGACCGGGCCCTCTGGGCGTACATCAGACAGTAGTCCAGGGTGTGCTTGCAGGTGAGGAAGGGTGCCACCAGGGAAAGGTCCGCGTCCTGGCCCAGGTTCGCCGTCAGGTGTCCCAGGTTCTCTTCCTCCCGGTCACCCACGGCGTCGTCCGTGAGAAAGAGGGGATGCCCGTCCCGGTTAAGCCGCCGGAGGGAGTGGTGGAGGTCGATCCAACTGTCCATGGACTCCTCGGGGGAGAGTCCCGCCCGAGGAGGGCGAAGCTCCACCGACACCAGCGGGTCCGAGCTGTGCAGAGCTTCCTTGAGTCCGCTCATGCCCACCGAACCCCCACCCTCGCTTCCACGTCGTCTATTTCCACCGGCAGATCCGCCGTCAGGTTTTCCATCCCGTCCTCCGTAACCAACACGTCGTCTTCGATTCGAACTCCGATTCCATCGTAGGGCCCCGGCTCCGGGTCCCCGTTCGAGGGGAAGTACAGCCCGGGCTCCACAGTCAGGACCATCCCGGGCTCCAATACTCGGGATTGTCCGTTTCTAGCGTAATCCCCCACGTCGTGGACGTCCAAGCCGAGCCAGTGGGACGTACGGTGGGGAAAGTACGCCTCGTGGGCTTTCGCTTCCACGAGCTCGTCCACATCCCCCTCCAACACCCCGAGGGCCACCAGTCCTTCCGTGAGGGCCTGCACGGCGGCCCGATGCACGTGGGAGAAGGGCTCGCCTGGGCCCACGGCACCGAGGGCTGCCCTGTGGGCCGCCAGCACCACCTCGTAAACGTCCTTCTGCTCCGCCCGAAACCGCCCCGAGACCGGAAATGTTCGTGTCACGTCGCCGGCGTACAGCCCCACCTCGGCGCCGGCGTCCAACAGGACCAGATCCCCCTCGCAGGTCCGTCTCCCGTTGCCCACATAGTGCAGAACGCAGCCGTTCTTCCCAGACCCGGCGATCGTGGGGAAGGCCGGCCCCCGGGCGCCCATCCGGCGGAAGACCGCCTCCACCTCCGCCTGGATCTCCCACTCGCCGGATCCGGGCCGGGCCCACCCCATGGCTTCCCGGTGACCCTCCACGGTGACCCGCGCGGCCCGCCTCATACGCTCGATTTCCCTGGGGCTCTTACGGAGTCGGAGCTCGTCCAGAACCTCGCCCGGATCCACCAGCTCCCGGGGACCCGTTCCCCTCCGGGGGCCTCGGCTTCGCCCTCGCTCCAACCCCATCCGGACGTGGCGATCCAGAGTCGTGTCGGCACCCAGACGATAGTAGATCCGCGCGGGGCCCACCAAGAGCCCGGGGAGGATGGCTTCCAGCTCGTCCGAGGTGTGCACCTGGTCGGGGCCCAGAAGCTCACGGGCTCCCTCGGGGCCCAAGCGTGGGCCGGACCAGCGTTCGGCCTTCGTATCCCGGGGCCGAACGAAGAGGATGTACTCTCCCCCGGCCTCCCGACCTCGGAGGAGGGCGACGGACCCTTCTTCGGTGGCCCCGGTGGCGTAGAAGAGCTCGGACGACGGACGATAGGGATATTCCGAGTCCCGACTCCGGTGGAGGAGTGGAGCGGCAGGGAGGACGAGCACCGCATCCCCCAACGCCTCCTGGATCGCTCGCCGCCGGGCCTGAAACTCCTCCGGCGGGAACCCTTCCAGCGACGGAGCGTCTTCCGGAGACTCCTCCTTCATCCCTTGAGCACTCCCAAGGGGCGAAGGCGAGCCACCTTGCGACCGATCCCCGCCTGGTCCACCACATCCACCACCTCGGCTACATCCTTGTACGCTTCCGACACCTCTTCGGCAACCGTGGCCATGGACGAGGCCCGGATCTCGATACCACGCTCGGCCAGCTCCTCCCGGAGGTTGCGTCCCTTGGCCGTGCGTTTGGCTTGCCTCCGACTCATCTTCCTCCCGGCCCCGTGGCATGTGGACCCGAAGGTTTCCCGGTAAGCGCCTTCGGTCCCGACGAGAACGTAGGAGTAGCGTCCCATGTCCCCGGGGATGAGGACCGGCTGCCCCAAGTCCCGGTACCTTTCCCCCAGGTCCGGGTGTCCGGGTGGAAACGCTCGTGTGGCTCCCTTCCGGTGGACGCAGAGGGTCCGCTCGTCGCCGTTCATCCGGTGAGTCTCGAACTTGGCGATGTTGTGCGCCACATCGTAGACCAACCCCATGGCCAGCGCCTGCTCCGAGCGCCCCAACACGCGCTGGAAGACCTCCCGCACCCGGTGGGCCATCATCTGCCGGTTGACGAAGGCGTAGTTGGCGGCGGCACGCATGGCTCCGATGTACCGCTGCCCTTCCATCGAGTCGATGGGAGCGCACGCGAGCTGTCGGTCGGGGAGATCGATACCGTACTTGCGGACCGCCCGCTCCATGACTCCCAGGTAGTCGTCGCAGACCTGATACCCGAGCCCCCGCGACCCTGAATGGATGAGGACGGTGACCGTTCCCGGGAACAACCCGAGACGCTCGGCCACCTTTTTGTCATAGACCTCATCCACCCATCCCAGTTCGATGAAATGATTCCCGCTCCCTACGGTCCCCACCTGATCCGTTCCCCGCTTGAGCGCCCGGGCGCTCACCTGTTCGGGGTCCGCCCCCTGAAGGGTACCCCGATCCTCGATGGCGTCCAGGTCCCCATCGGTACCGAAACCTTCCCGTACCGCCCACGCCGCTCCCTCCTCCAGAATGCGGCGGACATCGTTTTCGGAGCGGACGAACTTCCGGTACCCCCGCCCCACTCCGGCCGGCACGGACTCGTACAGATCGTCCATGAGACGGGTCAGATACGGACGCGCTTCTTCCACCGAGACCGCTGAGCGAAGCAGGCGAACCCCGCAGTTGATGTCGTAGCCCACGCCTCCCGGGGAAATGACCCCGTCCT
>SKSR01000143.1 GCA_007122885.1 Gemmatimonadota bacterium | reverse complement strand
TGCCCCATCACCTCCCCCACCTGGTCCGTGCTCTGCCCGAGCATCGGAGCCCTGGTCACCGACGCCGGCGGCCTCCTCTCCCATCCGGCCATCATCGCCCGGGAGTCCGGGATCCCCGCCGTGCTGGCCACGGGGCGGGCCACCGAGGAGCTGGAAGACGGCCAGATCGTCTCCGTGGACGGAGCCGCCGGACGGGTGGATCCGTACTCAGAGGCTCCGCCCCTGGAGCTGGGGACCGAGGGTCTCCTGGATGTCCGTCTGGGACGACGAAAAAAGTAGGCATGGAGAGGGGGATCCACACACCCGGTCTCCGCTCATCGTCCACGTGCGGAGGTTCTTGCGATGAAGACGCTACTGAAATGGGTGGGCTGGGGATCGGCGGGATCGCGGTGCTCCTCATGTTGGGCTCCACCTGGGTGTATGTGAGCACCAATTCGGATTTCAACGAAGTATACGAGCTCGAGGTGTCACCCCCGGAGCCGGCGGACAACGAGCTACCGGAATCGTCTCCGGGACCCATGGCGCGGCTGCTCTACAGGATGGGAGAGATGCCCATGCTGGTGCCGGCGAAGGTGGTCGATCACGAGGCTCCGCTCCGGGAAGGTCCGGATCCGGAAGTATCGGCGCACTACGGAGGATACCTGGCCCAGACCTGCATCGGCTGCCACGGCTCCTCCTTCTCCGGCGGAGCGATTCCCGGGATGCCGCCGGGTACCCCCCGGCCACGAACCTGACTCCCCACGAGACGGGCATCCGGGACTGGTCGTTGGAGGACTGGGAGCGGGCGCTCACCGAGGGGGTGCTTCCCGACGGCCATGAGATGAGGCTGGAGCATATGCCCTGGAACGTCACGGCGGCCATGACCGAGCTGGAGAGGGAAGTCATGTGGTAGTTTTTCACCTCCCTCGATCCCATCGAAGTGGGGAACCGGTAAGCTGCAGTTCGATAGGAGCGGAGGTGGAGGGCACCGACTGCACTCTCCGCCCCCGCTTGGGACAGGAACCGGCGATCGGTGTAGGGAGCGTCCAGAGATGCTTGCCGGAGCTCTGCATCCCATCGCCGAGTCCTCGATTCCTTTCACCTCTCAACCAGCGAGGCCCGATGAACCTGTCGCTCCGCCGTGTCAGGAGACTCCTACCGGAATCCGAGTCCCAACTGGTGGCCGAAGTCGTCCGCGCTCCGACCCTTCCCGAAGCCGAGATCACCCGGATCCGGAGCCTGGTTCGGGGTTGGCGTGACAAATACGTCAAGCGGGCCCATCAGCAGGCGCGGGAAGCTCGGAAGAAGGCCAGTCCCCGCTCCACCCGCGGCTCCGAGTCCAACGAGAACACCATGCGGCAGGCGGACATCATGGACTGGGTCCTGGAGCGGCTGTCCGAGCTCGAGGTCCAGCAGCAAGAGGCGGCCCAGGAACGGGAAAGGGGCCCTCAGGACGCCGGGAGCGCTGAACCTGCACAGGGGGCACCCTCTCCAAAGGAGATCCGGGATGCGATCGCCCAACCCCATGTCGCCACCTTCGGCGACCTCTGGGCCGAATTCCCGGACGCTCCGGTGTCCGAGCTCCGGAAGGCGCTCTGGGCGCTGGTGGAGGCCCAGGAGGTGGATCTCACCACCGGGGGCGGAATCCAGCTTTCCGCCGAAGAGGAGGTCGCCTTTGTGGAGGAGGTCCAGGAGATCGAAGGCGTCCCAGTGAAGCGGCGGACGCGCGATACGGGTGTACCGAAAAACCACCGGGACCGCCTGGCCCGCACGAAGATCGTCCGGATCCGGTCCCACAATCGTTCCCGGGGTGTCAGGAACCAGGCCAAGCGCGATCGTCGGGGAGGGGGACGCCGGACTTAGCCCGTGGTCCGGAGTCCCCCGGCGATCCCCTGGATGGTCAGGCGGATCAGTTCCGATTCCTCACGGCCGGGCCGAGGCTCCACCGGCCCCTCTTCCCCGACCTGGAAATCAGCCTCGAACTTCCGCCAGCGCCGGAAGAGCTCCACCTGGATCAGATTCAGCGGGTCCACGTAGGGGTTCCGGACCTCGATGGAACGCCGTAGCCAGGGTACTTCCGCCAGGAGTTCGTCCTGGCCTGTGAGTTCGAGAAGGGAGCCGTGCGTCCGCTCGTGCTCCGCCCGGATCATTTCCCAGATCCGTTCCCGAACATCCGGGTCCCGGACCAGGGTGGCGTGCACGCGGGCGATTCCCAGGTCCGCCTTCGCCAGGGCAAGGACGGCGTTGTCCATGGTGGCTCGGAAGAAGCTGCTCTCCCGATAGGCGTCCACCAGGGTGGACCACCTCTTCACATCCTTCCGTGCCCAGGTAAGCGCCGTCCCCAGCCCGTACCAGGCGGGGATCATCTGGCGGCACTGCGTCCAGGAAAAGACCCATGGGATCGCCCTGAGCGTCTCCAGGGAGCGTTCCCCCTGTCGCCGGGACGGTCGCGACCCGATGGGCAGCTCCTCGATCCCCTGAATGGGCGTGGCCTCTTGGAAATACGTGATGAACCCCGGCGCCTCGACCAGCTCGCGATACGCCAGCTCGGAACGGCGGGACAGCTCGTGGAACAATTCTCCGGGGACGGATGGCCGGAGGGGTTGAACGGAGGCTCCCTGCCCTACCGCCCGTCCTCCGCGAGCCAGCACCGCCGATAGCATCTGCTGCAGGTGGCGTCGGGCAACCCTGGGATCATCGTATCGCTCCGCCAGGACCTCCCCTTGCTCCGTAATCCGGAGCCCTCCCTTGAGAGTCCGGGGAGGAAGGGACCGGATGTGCCGCGCCGCCGGCCCTCCTCCCCGTCCCAGCGCTCCTCCCCGGCCGTGGAAGAAGACCAGCTCGACCCCCTCCGCCTGGGCCGGTCGCTGCATCCGGAACTGCGCTTCGTGGAGGCTCCAGCTCGCTGCCAGGTAGCCCCCATCCTTGGTGCTGTCCGAGTAACCCACCATGACCACCTGGCAATCGTCCATTGCACGGACATGCTCACGGTAGGCCTCGTTCCGGAGGAGGGCTTCCAGGGTGGTGTCGGCGTTCTGGAGATCCTCAATGGTTTCGAAGAGAGGAGCGATGGAGATGGGCAGCCGGTCCCCCGCCAACCCCTCCCAGGCTGCGGCCCACCGGGAAAGCCAGAGCACCGCCAGAATGTCGCTGGGGCAGTGGGTCATGGAGACGATCAGGGTACCGAAGGCTCCCGGACCGGTCATCCGGCAGACGGAGGCGAGGAGACCGAAGAGGGAGAGCGCCTCCCGGGCATCCTCCGATAACCCCTCCGGATCCACGTCCTCTTCACAGGGCATGGACTCGGTGAGGACCTGTTGCCGGCCGACCTCGGTCAGGTCCCCATACGCCTGGTGGATCCCGAGTCGCTGCAGGATTTCGCCCAGGACCCGGTGAAACCAGGAGGACTCCTGGCGAATGTCCAGGCGCATGAGGCTGAAACCGAAGACCCTCACCTGGCAGATCCAATCGGTCAGGTGGTGGTCCGCAAGGAGAGCGCCCCGGTTGGCCACCAGGCTCCGCCGCATGAGTTCCAGGTCCGCCACCATCTCCTGCGGTCCTTGGTAGGCTCCCTCGGGAAGGGCCTCCAGCGGCTCGGCTTCCCGAGCCCGCTCCAGCCGCCACTGGACGATCCGGAGCCACCTGCGGTAGGGCTCCGTCTCCGAGAGGTGGGAAAGCTTCCCGGGCAACGAAGGCCAGCGTTCCAGGGCCTGATCGATCGCGCCATGGAGCTTGGCCGACGCCGGCACCTTACGGGTGGAGCTGCTCAGCTGTCGGCCCGCTACCCGTGCCTGATGAACGTGGCGGTTCAGCGCCTCCATCCGGAGCCGTTCGAGGGCTCGGTGGGTCACTTCGGAGGTGACGAAGGGGTTTCCATCCCGATCACCTCCTATCCAGGTGGCGAAACGGAACGCACGTGGGACCTGAAAGTCGTGTCCCGGATACTCCCGGGCGAGGGCTTCGGTGAGATCCCGGTAGAGACCGGGGACCACCTGCCAGAGGTTTCCCGCAAAGAAGAGGGATCGATCCAACTCCTCCAGGACCGATGGGCGCTGGAAGCGCACGAAGTCGGTCTGCCAAAGCCCGGTGAGATCGGCCTTGACCCACCGTTCGAGCCGCTCCCGGTCCCGGGAAGTCAGCTCGGGGGAGTCCAAGGCGTACAGGTGATCCCGGAGGTCCCGCACCTTCTCCCTGACCGACCGCCGCTTCGCCTCGGTGGGGTGGGCGGTGAAGACGAATTCGATCCCCGTCCCACTCAGGAAACCCTGCACATCCTCGGCCCCCAGCCCCCGCTCCCGGAGCGACCGCACGGCCAGCTCCACGGTCTCCACGCCTGAATGGCTTCCGGAACGCTCCCGCTCCCGGACCACCCGGACCCGCTCCCGGTCCTCCGCCAAGTTCGCCAGGTCGAAAAAGACGCTCAGGGCGCGGATGAGGGGCTCCAGGCGGGCCGGTTCCAGCTCCCGGATCTTCCGGATCAGCCGCCCTTCGGCCTCTTCATCGCCCTCCCTCCGAAGCCGAGCCAACGCCCGGATCTCCTCCACCAGGTCGAAGGCCTCGACGCCCTCCTGTTCCCGGAGGACGTGGCCCAGGAGCTCCCCCAGCCACCGAATCTCATCCCTCAGAGCGCGCTGATCCAATCCCTTCCCCATGACCTCCTCACAACCGGCCCCTCAGCGAGCCTCCACCTCGAAGGAATGGAAGACCCTTCCCGCCTGGTTCACGTACTCGACCCGGGCCCGGGTGGGCCGCACGTGGAGACGGGCATGCCCCGCATCGGGCCAGTATCGTTCGTAGCCCGTCACCGCCGGGGGGAAGCGCCAAGGGGCGCCGAAGCTCCCGGGGAGGGCGTAGTGAATCCCATCCACCACGTCATCGACGAAGACGTGGTCGTGGCCGTAGAAGAAGATCTGCACTCCGAACTCACGCATGAGCTCGTGGACCGTCCGTTGCTCCCCGATCCGCGCGGCCCGGGCGCCTCCCCGACCGTACAGGGTGTTGTGCTCGTCTCCACCGTGTCCACCCACCGCGTGGTGGATGCACACGAACTTGAACGGGTGGGATGAGGAGGCGAGGGTCCGTTCCAACCACTGCAGCTGAGCGGGCCCCAGGGTCCAGTCCTCCACCACGTATACGTCGTCTCGGGGCCGGTCCAGCGGGCCGGAGGGCACGGTGTAGGTCTGAACGTTCAGGATCACGTACAGAGCCGGCCCCCAGGTGAACGCGTAGTAGTCCTCGTCAGGGCTCCCCCCTTCCGGATAGGTGTCGCCATCCGGATTGGGTGTGAAGCGGCGTCGAACGGAGCCGGCGGTCTCGATGGATTCCTCCGGGAACTTTCCGGACTCCCCCTCCCAGTTCCCCACCACTCCGAAGTGAGGGGCTACGGAGGTGACCGGTCCGGCGTGACGACGATACATGCTGTACGCCCTCTCCGCTCCTGCCGGCTCCTCCTGAGGGTCGTCCCGTGAGCTGGACCAGGCCACGTTGTCACCCAGGGCCAGAACGAACTCCGGTCGATCCCGCCGAACGTTGCGGATCACATCCTCGGTCACCTTCACCTCGGGGCTTCCATCGGGGAAGGCGCCCACATGCGCGTCCGTGATGAGGGCCGCCGTGTAGCCCTCGCTATCGGAGCGCTGAGTGACGAAGTGCCCCTGGGCCATGGGCCATCGGTGGTCGTCGACGGCCATGGTGACCCGGTACTCGTAGCGCCGGTTGGGCTCCAACCCCTCCACATTCCAGTGGAAGAACTCGGCGGGCCCGGCCGTAATTGCCCTTTGCTCCACCGTCTCGTCGGGTGTTCCCGCGGGCCACACTTCCATCGCGGCCCGCACGGGATCCGGACCGTTCCGGGCATGGAGCGAGACCGATCTGGTGGTGGGACGAGTGAGAAACGGCGGCAGGCCGAGCTCCGGGCCCCGCACCAGCGGAGCAGCCCCCCTGAGAATCGCCGGGGCTCCGAGCAGAGCGGCTCCCGCCGCTCCACAGCGGCTGATGAATGAGCGGCGGGAGAGGTTTTCGGAAAGGTCCCGATGAATCATCGGTCTCCACCTCGGGAAGGAAAATGAGGGACGAAAGCCCGTGTGGGATCTACATCGGCGACCACTCTCGGGCGACCACTCTCGGGCGACCACTCTCGGGCGACCACTCTCGGGCGACCACTCTCGGTGGAGGATATCGCTCGCCTCCGGAAGGGACCAGTACCCCAGGGGGGCCGCCGGCCCATTCGAAGCTCCCGTAACTGCTTCCCGTCACACGGGGCTCACATCCCCTCCCACCAAGAGGACGACCGGAAGTGGACGTGCCTCTCGGAGGCACCGGGAACCGTCCCGCCCCAGCGCACCCGAAGATCCCCAGCCTACGGGCCGCCCTCCGCCCTAGGGACCCTCCTCGCGCCGGCCCCGGAAGCGATCAAAGACCATGTCCCAGTCCAGGCGCTCTCCGCGCCACTCGGGCAGACACGTCTCCGGATCGATCTCGATCCCCTCCGCCCGGTCCCGCACCCGGAGGCCCTCCACCGGGTCGTCCCCGAGATCCGGCAACCGGGGGGAACGGGGAAGAACCTCCCCTCCCGGCCACCGGAAGCGGAGCTCTCCGTCCTCGCCCCATTCCACCTGGAAGCCCCCCTCGTGGACCGCGCGGTGATGCCTCCGACACAGCAGGGCCAAGTTGTCCAGCGTCGTTTCCCCCCCTTCGCTCCAGTGCCTTAAGTGGTGGGCGTCCGTGTACCGGTTCCCGCAACCCGGGAACCGGCAGCCCCCGTCCCGGTGCTCTAGCGCCCGGCGAAGGGCCGCCGGCACCGTCCGTCTCTTCCGGCCCACGTCCAGCACCTCCCCCTCCGCCCCGTGGACCATGACCACCAGCCCCGCGTCGCACGACAACCTCCGGAGCGCATCCTGCCGCCGCCCCTTCGAGTCGGACTCCCCTCGACGGGCCGGCACCGACCGCCCTCGAAGCTCCCCGGCCCCCTGCCGCGTTTCCGCGGAAACGTCTCCAGCCCTCTCCCCAACCCCGGCCGCGGGCTCTCCGTCCGGCCCTCCTCCCGCTGCCGCACCCGTCAGGAACCGCTCCGCATCCACATGGACGACCACCTGGAAGCGCTCCGCCCGGCCCACAGGGGCAGACCGCCGCCCCTTTCCCTTCGCGTCGCCCTTTTCCCGCTCCGCTCCCGATCCTTCCTCCTCCCCTCCGGCCTTCTCGTCGGACTCCTCTCCGGCCTTCTCGTTGGTCTCCTCACCGCCCGCCACCCGGAGCGCCGTATCGCAGACCAGCCCCAACGCATCCGCTCGCTTCTGCTCCGGTGTGGCCTTCTCCGTCGGATCCGCAACCGATGGGCACCGCGCCCTCCGGTACAGCGCCTCCGACGCCCACTCCACCGCCCGCTCCAGAAGGAGTCCCACCTCCGGATCCAACCGGCCCCGGACCACCCACGAGCCGTCCTCCTCCACTCGGAGCGTCAGCCTCCGACTCTCGTGCCTCCGCCTCTCCTCCTCCCGACTCTCCAGCCGGTCCAGCATCTTCCACTTCCGCACGAACCGCTCCAACTGCGACGCCGTGGCCTGCCGGGCGAACTCCACCAGCTCCTTCTCCTCCTCTCCGTCCTCCGCACCGATCCGCGTCAACGCCCGCACCTTCGAGTAGCTCAGCTCTCCCCTTCTCATGGCCTCCGACACCAACGGAAGCCCCTCCAACGCCCTGGCCACCCGCACCCGCTCCCGCGACGCTCCCGGCCCCAGCCCCGTCCGCCAGCTCAGCCACTCCGCCGTGCTCCCAAACCCCAGACCCCCTCCCACCTTCTCGAAGAGCGCGTCGAAGCGCCTCAGACGCTCCAGGAACCGGTACTCCGCCGCGTGGATCCGCGCCGCCAGCTCCGCCAACTCGTCTCCCACCCGCTCCAGCTCCACCACCTCCGGCGCCGGGCCCCCAGGCGTGTGGGCCCCTTCCTCTCTGAATCGGATCATCCCTCCCTCCTCTCTTCACTCCCGGAATTCCGTCGCTTCTTCCTCCCCCCGGCCCCCGCTCCCCTTGGCCCGGAGGGCGAGACCGGCGGCGGCCATCTCACCGGACCCGATCCCTTGGCCTCGTCCAGGACGGAGGCAGGACCGAGGCCGGTGGAGGGTCTCCCGCCGGGCCGGGCATCGCTGGACGCTCTCCCGCCCAGCCGGGCACCGGTCGGCGGCTTCCGCACCCGCGGGGCGCCCACCCCGCGCGCTGTCCCTATCAATATAATTCGGGTTCTATTCGGCCCCTGGGTCGCTCCAGGAGCCCCGAACATTGGGGTCCGCCGAACTCCATGGGTCCCAGGCCCCTCCAAACAGCTCTCAGCGGCCCTCAGTAGCCTTCATCACCCATCTAGACCTCCCTCCCCGCTTCCACCGACACTTCCACCCTCATCCCGTCAATGGCTCGATGGGACAAGATCATTTTTGGATAGGAGCAACCTGGATTCCTGGGAAACCCCGGGTCGGGTCTGGGACGGAACACCGTTGAGGATTCGAACGGACTGCCCTGCACCTTCTTGAGGCCGAGGGCGGGGGCGCTGCGGGGGCGTTCGCCGCAACGGCGGGGGGCGTTCGCCGCGACGGCGGGGACGCTCACTACGGAGGGCGGGAGGCCTGAGGAGCGGGTGCCTGGCCTGATGTGCGGGTGGCTGGCCTGAGGACTGAGCTGGGGCACCGGCAGGAGGCAACCTGCCAGGCGCGTGGGTCTGTCTGTCCGGGACTGCGGCCGATCCACGACCGCGACCCATCAAGGACCGCGAACGGTCAAGAACCGAGACCGGTCAGGGACGAGAGACCATTCAAGGGCCGAGCCGGGACACTGGCTGGCGCGCCGGGGCGATCACTCGACCTGGAAGGGGATCCACGCCTCTGTGTCCGCCCAGCGGAAGCGGAGCACACTTTCGGCTCCGTCCTCTTGCACCAAGATCGTGAAGCGCTCCTCGGGCGGGTCCACGTGCTCGACCTGCAGGGAGAGCTCCAGAAGATCCCGGTCCGGGTCGTGCTCGGTGCCGGGCTGACCCGTCTCCTCGTTCACGAGCAGGGTCCACTCGTCCACCTCCGGAACGGTGAAGATCGAGTACCGTCCCGCAGGGAGCCGTTCCCCGTCGAAGACGAGGGTTCGGTCGGTCTCCAACTCGGTAGCTACGTCCGCTCCGGTTCGCCAGACCTCGCCGTACGGGACCAACCCCCCGAAGATCTCCCGCCCCCTTTGGGCCGGACGGCCATATTCCACCGAGATCCGGGCTCCATGGACCTGGAACTCCTCCGTCTCTCTGGGCGAGAGGGGCCCCATCCCCTCCCCCCGCTCGTCCTCCTCTGCGAACCGGCGAGCCATCTCTTCCACATCCACGTCCGTGACCCGTTCCACCTGCCGACCCAGAGCCCCGGCATCCAGCTCTAGGATGCGCCCATCCGGATCGACCCGGGCGGTCCAGACGCCCAAGGGTCCCGTACGAAGTTCCACCTGGTCTTCCGCGGGCCGGTGGAGGGCCACTGGGATGGCCCCATCGTCGAGGAGGAGATCGAACGCATCCAGATCCTGGGCAATGGCCCGACGGATAGCCACCTCCTTCAGGGAGAAGTGATCGGGGGAGAAGGGCGTGGCATAGGGATCCGCAGACACACGTCGGGTCTCCACCTCCCCGTCCTCGTCGGTGACTTCCACCTCCGCCTCTTCAGCCTCGTAGCGGATCACTCGCCGCTCCAGAGGCTCATCGCCGTTCGCCGTGGGATCAAACGTCCGAACCTCGAAACGGGCCAACCTGCCGTCATCGTGGACCTCCAGCACCGCCTCCCGAAGGAGGGCCCGAGGAGAGCGGGAGGCGGTCAGGACGTGGATGCGCTCGTCCTCCAGGGTATAGCGCTCCACCGCCGTGGTGTCCGTCCCCAACCGGACGACGAAGGTTCCTTCTTCCGTAGGGGGAGTGCAGGCGGCCACGGCCGCAAGCCCTCCCAGCAGGAGGACCTGGAATCCAAGAAGTCGGGAGGTCATGGCTCGCTGCCGGACGGTCGGGGGCACGAAGGTCTCCAGTTTGGAACGGGACACGGCACTCATCGGTTTTCGCGACAAAGCGCTCTCGAACACTCACAGTGTGAACCCCTTCACACTCCCTCCACCGAGGGCCGGCGTCAAGGCGGACCGATCCATCCGCTTCCGGGTCCAGGATTTCTGAGTTCACCTCGACCGGAGCCTCGTATGACCACCGAACGGATCACCTTCCACGGTGCCCAGGGCGACCGGCTGGCCGCCCGCCTCGATCGTCCCGTCCACGGACCTCCCCGGGCGTGGGCTCTGTTCGCCCATTGCTTCACATGCTCCAAGGATCTTCGCTCGGTCCGGCATATCGCCCGGGCTCTGAACCAGGAGGGAATCGCCGTACTCCGCTTCGACTTCACGGGACTGGGGGAAAGCGAAGGAGACTTCGCCGACACGAGCTTCTCCTCGAACATCGAGGACCTGGTGGCCGCCGGCCGCTTCATGGAAGAAGGGTACGGACCGCCCCAGCTCCTCATCGGTCACTCGCTGGGGGGTGCGGCTGTCCTCCACGCGGCCCACCAGCTCCCTTCGGTCCGGGCCGTGGCCACCCTGGGAGCCCCTTCGGACCCGGCCCACGTCCTCCAGCACTTCGAGGGCTCTCAGGACGAATTGGAGCAAGAGGGCCAGGCTTCCGTCAGCATCGCGGGTCGGTCCTTCCGTGTGAAAAAGGAGTTCGTAGAAGACATCCGGGAAGCCCGCATGGAGGAGGTGGTGGGTTCGTTGAAGCGAGCTCTCCTGATCCTCCATTCGCCGGTGGACGCGGTGGTGGGGATCGATCACGCCACCCGGCTGTTCAAGATGGCCCGGCATCCCCGGAGCTTCATATCCCTGGACGATGCGGACCACCTCCTCCTGGACGAAGTTGATGCCCGTTACGCGGGCCAAGCCATGGCCGGATGGGCCAGCAGGTATATGGGCGTTCTGGAGCCCGGATCGGAAGAGAGGGACGCCGGCGCCCGCAAGGCCGGCGCCGAGGCAGCCAGCTCCGGGGAAGACGGAGGAACGGGAGTGGCGTTGGACGAACCGGACAGCCCCATGGAGCAGGAGCGGGTGGTCTCCCGGACCCCGGCCGGTGGTTTCCGGACCGACGTCTGGGCGGACGGCCACTACCTGTTGGCGGACGAGCCGAAGGGCGTCGGGGGGACCGACGAGGGCCCCACTCCCTACGACCTCCTCGGCGCTGCGCTGGCCACCTGCACGACCATGACCCTCCGGATGTACGCTGACCGCAAGGGATGGCCCCTGGAGGAGGCCCGAGTGGCCGTCCGCCACAAGAAAGTCCACATGCAGGACGAGAAGGCGGCCACCTCCAACGGTAAGGGAACCGAATCCGATCGGATGGACCGGCTCGAGCGGGAGGTGGAGCTGGTGGGTGCGCTCACCGACGAACAGAGGGAAAGGCTCCTGGAGATTGCGAACCGCTGCCCCGTTCACCGGACGCTGAGCGCCGGGGTCCACATGTCGACCGCTCTCCGACCCTGATGAAGGGGCTGGGCCGAGTGGGCCAGTCTGTCCCTGCCTCCACCGGCACCCTATATTTTTCACTGGTTTTCGAACCACCACCCATCGCGGACCCCTGCGGTTTGTGGGGCTGACCTGCGCGGGATCCGTGGAGCGAACTCTCACCCGCGCCGGGTTTCGTAGCCGGGGAGTAACTGCATGGCGCCAGGGACCGGTCCCCTCCCGAAGGAGGTCCGGAATGATGCCACCCCCCTCCACCGCTCCGCGTTTCGTGTTGCGGGCATCTATCTGGCCGTGGGCGTGGCTTGGGTGGGTATCACCGACTGGGCCCTCTCGGCCCAGTTCCCGGACCCGGAGCTCTACGGCCATCTCCAGACCGGGAAAGGGTGGTTCTTCGTCCTGGGAAGCTCGGTCCTCGTCTATTTTCTGGCGCACCGTATCCTCAAGGCCTCCCTCCATAGCGCATGGCACGAACGGAAGCTGAGCCTCATCCTCGACACCGTGCCTGCGGGTATCGCCTGGAAGGACCGGAAGGGTCACTATCTGGGCTGCAACGCCACGTTCGCCGGCGGCATGAAGTTGGAGAGTCCCCGGAACGTGGTGGGTCTCACGGACCACGACCTCCTCTGGGCTTCCGAAGCCGAAACGCTGGAAGAGCACGACCGGGAAGTGCTCTCGTCGGGAACAGAGCTCCGGAAGCGAACGGTCTCCTTCACCGCGGGCCAGGTGGGTCCGCGTCGCAACCTGCTGGTCTCCCGAGCCCCCCTGGAGACCGAGAATGGACGGGTGGAGGGGGTCCTCCTCTGCTATGAGGACATCACCGCGTGGACGGCCGTTCAGGACCGGCTCCAGCAGGAGAGCCGGCTCAACGAGGTAGGGCGGCTCACGAGCGGGGTCGCCCACGACCTCAAGAATGTGCTCGCCGTGATTCAGGCCAACGCGGACATACTGGCCCGCGGCGAGCTCAGCGGCACGGATGCCCGTGAAGCCTTCATGGACCTTCGGGGCGCTGCGGAAGGGGCCTCGCGGGTGGTCCGAAAGCTACTCGGATTCAGCCGCCGGGCGGACATCTCCATGGAACCCCTGGATCTGGCGGCGGTCCTCAGATCCCTGGCTCCCATGCTCTCCCGTATGCTCACGGTCGACTACCCCTTCGAGGTGAACGTGGAGGAGGATCTCCCGAAGGTCAGGGCCGACCCGGATGCGGTGGAGCAGATGGTCCTCAACCTCGTGACGAACGCCCGGGACGCCACCCCACCGCGGGCCGGCCCGATCCGGCTGACTCTCCGTACCCTGGACGGCGCCTTGGAGGGGCACGGCGACGAGGGCTCCTCCGAGGGGCCGGTCCGCGGCTTCTGGAGGCCACCCGACGCCGCCCCCCTCCCTTCCGGTCCCCTGGTCGTCCTGGAGGTGAGGGATCAGGGAGAGGGCATCGGTGGACACCACCTGGGGCAGGTGTTCGAGCCCTATTTCACCACGAAGCCCGCCGACGCCGGAACGGGTCTCGGCCTTCCCATGGTCCGGGGGCTCATGGAGCAGCATGGCGGAGGGATCGCCATCCGGAGTGAAGAAGGCCGGGGCACCACCGTCCGCCTCTACTTTCCAGCCGTCGACGCAAGCTCCCCCACGGCCCCGCCGTCACCTGAGCAGATCTCGGGAGGCGAGCCAGCTTTTTCGGAGGCGACGCGGGCTTCGGAGGCGGGGGAACCTCCCCGCGTCACGCTCGAAACCGAGAGCCCCGGCGGGAGAACCGGGACGATCCTGGTGGTGGACGATCAGGAGGACCTTCGGCATACGGTGGCTCGGATCCTTCGCCGGTACGGTCACCGGGTCCTGACCGCCGGGGAGGGACGCGAAGCGCTGGCGGTGGTGGAGGGGGAAGAGGGTCGGATCGATCTGGTCTTGAGCGACCTGACCATGCCCGGGATGGGCGGGCTCGAGCTCTACCGAGCCCTTCGCGAAGGCCCGCACGAGATCCCATTCGCCCTGACCACCGGCCAGGCCGACCTCCAGGACGTGGCGGAGTCCGACGAGGAGCGGGAACTTCCGGTCATCTACAAGCCCTGGACCGTCGAGACCCTCGTGAATTCGGTCAGGGATCTCATCTCCCGGCCGGCTTCTCCGCGGCCATCGTGATCGCCTGCCCGAATGAGGGCGCACGGCCGACAGAAGCCGCCGGGGCCCGTTCCCACTTCAAGAGCTTCCGCTTCACCTCCGCCCCCCACCGGTAGCCGCCGGTCGTTCCGTCCGTTCGCACCACCCGGTGGCACGGAACCAGGAGAGCCGTCCGGTTGGTGGCACAGGCTCGAGCCACGGCCCTTGCCGCCTCGGGCCTATCCAGGCTCCGGGCCAACTCCTTGTACGAGCGGGTCTCGCCTCTGGGGATGGCCATGAGGGCGCGCCAGACCCGGAGCTGGAAGTCTGTGCCTCGAAGGTCCGCCGGCAGATCCGGGATCTCGGCGGCCGTCTGGACGGAAGCCGCGATGGGACCGAGCCAGGCATCCAACCCCTGGCGGTCCTCCTCGCGACGGGACGTGGGAAACTCCCTACCCAGGGCCTCCAGGAGATCGCTCCGAGGCCGGGCCAGAAACACCGCGCAGATGCCTCCATCTTCGGCCGCCACCAGGAGAGGACCGAGGCGCGTGTCAGCGAAGGTATAGCGCACCGCCTGGGGAGTCTCCTTCATCCACCGCCTTTTCTTCCGCTGGTCCGCCTTCCTGGTGCGGGTTCCCGTCTCGGTGACCATGGCTTCCTCCGGATATGTGACGCTCGAGGGGGTGGGCTCGTCTATTCTAGAGGGAAGGAGAAGGATCGCACTACCG
>SKSR01000179.1 GCA_007122885.1 Gemmatimonadota bacterium | reverse complement strand
GGTATCATCGATCCCTCCTCCTCACGTTCCTCCACCATCTGGGGTGGCGGGGACGGTACGCAGGGAGGTGGGATGGTGGGGCCGAGTCGGGTCCAGGGGTCGGGACCCAGGGAACTGGGGAGGCGGCCCCGGAGGGGGAGGGCGCCGCCGAATCGCTCCCGATCCAGGGCCGACGTCCGTGATCCCGGAGGAAGGGAAGCCCGGGGAGCCGCCCCTTCGGCTCCTCCATCTGGTGGGTGACGGGGACCGGAGCGGGCTCTTCACCCGCTTGATCGAGGCGCACGACCGGGACCGGGTCCGGCCGCGTCTGGCCACCGTGGGTTCGTGCGAACCGGCGCTGAGGGAAGCCATGGCCCGCCTGGACGTGCCCGTCCTTTCCCTGGACGGGTCGCCACCCTGGGGGGGGGCGGGGGCGGTGACCCGGCTTGTGGGGCACCTCCGCAGGGAGAGGATCCAGGTCCTGAATACCCACCTTTACCACCCTTCGGTGGCGGGCCAGGCGGCCGGGGCCCTGGCCCGGACTCCGATCCGGGTGGTGACCCGGCACCACTCGGACTATCACCTCCGGGCCGGTCGGAGCGTCCACGTGGCCCTGGACCGCTTCACTACCACCCTGGTCCACCGGGTCGTGGCCGTCTCCGAACACACCCGGCAGGTGTTGATCCACCGGGAGGGAGCGCCACCGGAAAAGGTGGTGACGGTCCTGAACTCGGTGGATCGTCAGCGGGTCCGGGTGGCCCTGGAGGCGGACCCCTCGGAACTCCGGAGGCGGCTTCCGGTGGGACCGGGGGAACTGGCGCTGGTGGTACCCGCCCGCCTCCACCCGGAGAAGGGCCATAGCACCCTCTTCCGGGCCCTCCGGCTCTTGGACAGTCGCCGGGTCGGAGTGGCCTGGGCCTCTCTTCGGCCGAAATACCGGGTCTTTCTCCTGGGGGACGGCCCCTCCCGGAAAGCGTACGAGGAGGAGGTGGCGAGCCTGGGCTTGGCCGGGAGGGTGGTCTTCATGGGATCCCGCCCGGACGCGGTGGAGCTCATGCGGGCCGCGGACGGGGTGGTCCTCCCCAGCCACGCCGAGGCCTTCGGTCTGGTGGTCCTGGAAGCGCTGGCCGTGGGCGCCCCCCTGGTCGCCACTACCGCCGGGGGGATTCCGGAGCTGGTCCGCCACGAGGAGAACGCTCTCCTGGTGCCCCCGGAAGATGAGTGGACCCTGGCCCGGGCCCTGGCACGGGTCCTGGACGAGCCGGGCCTCCGAGAGCGGCTCGCGGCGGCGGGAGGGCCGAAGGTCCTGGAGCCGTACACGGCGGAACGGATGGCCCGGGAGTACGAGGAGGTGTACCTGGACGCGGCCAGGGAGCGGGGACTCCGTGTCTGAGTTGCACGAGCCCGGGGCCGTGGCGGCGGTGGTTCCGGCCTACAACGCTGCCCGCTTCCTGGAGGCCACCCTGGAGGGGATCCTGGACCAGAGTGCCCCGGTTGCGGAGTGCGTGGTGGTGGACGACGGCTCCACCGACGGGACGGGGGACCTGGCCGAGGGGTTCGACTCCAGGGTCCGGGTTGTCCGCCAGCCCAACCGAGGGGTCTCGGCGGCCCGGAACGCCGGAGCGCGGGCCGCCTCCTCCCCCCTCCTCGCCTTCTGCGACGCCGACGACGTCTGGCTTCCCGAGAAGCAGGAGCGCCAGCTCGAGACGTGGGCCCGGAGCCCGGAGGCCACGGCTCTCTTCACCGGAGCCCAGGCGGTGGGGGCGGACCTGGAGGAGGGGGCGGTCATGCCCGCCCCAACTTTCGAAGCGGTGACCCTGAAGGACATGATCGTCCACCGGACCGGGTGGATCCCGCCGCAGATCTCTTCCACCCTCCTGGTCCAGCGGGAGACCCTGAAGCGGACCGGAGGGTGGGACGAATCCCTGGCCCACACCGCGGACTGGGACCAGGCCCTCCGGCTCCGGAAGCTGGGCCCGTTCGCAGGCCCTACCGAGCCTCTCGTCCTCTACCGGCGCCACGAGGGAAGCATGAGCCGCCGCCTGGAGCTCCTGGAGGCGGAGACCCGCGCCCTCTTCCGGAAGGTGGAGGAGGACCCGGAGCTCCGGGACGCGGTGGCGGGGTCGGTTCTGGAGGACGCTCGGGCGTGGAACTGGTCCGTGGTGGCCGCCTCCCTGGCCCGCGAGGGCCACATGCTCCGGGCTGCACGGTGGTGGGCCGACTCCTTCTCTCGCTCCCCGGGGGCGGCCCTGAAGGCGCTAGCGCGGCGAAGGGAGGGTCGGAAGGGTCGAGCGCCGGATGGATGGAGTCCGGGGCGGGGAGGTGGAGGAGGGCCCGCGTGAGCCGGGACCTTCACCTGGGATACGTGGTCTACTGGGGCGCGCTCGAGCCCTTGGGCCGGGCCGTGGCCGTGCCGGTGGTGGAGGCCTTCGCCCGGAGGGCCCAGGTGACCTTCGTCACTTTCGAAAAGCCCGGCGACCTGGTGGAGGAGGAGGACCAGGAGGCCATGGCGGCTCGCTTGGAGGCGGCAGGCGTCCGCTGGCTTCCCCTCCGGTACACGAAGCGCCCCAGGGGCGCCTCGGCCGTGTGGGACGCCTTTCGGGGCAGGCAGGCCCTGGGACGAGTTCATCGCCGGAGCCCGCTGGACGTGGTGCAGGGGCGGACGTACGTGGGCGGGCTGGTGGGCATGCTGGCCGCCCGACGGACCGGTGCTCCTTTCGTCTATTACCACGACGCATGCTGGCCCGAGGAGCAGGTGGACGCCGGCATCTGGCCGCCGGAGTCCCGGAGGTACCGGGCCGCCCGAGCCGTGGAGGACCGGATGTTCCTGGCCGCCCGGGGGGTGGTGGTGCTCACGGAGCAAACCCGCCGGAGGCTCGGGAGGGAGGAGCGGGTTCCGGACCACGTGCCGACGGAGGTGGTCCGGCCCACGAGCGGTCTGATCCAGAGGAGTGGGGAGGGCTCGCTCCGGAGGGCCCGAGCTGCCGACGACCTCCGCCTGGTCCATCTGGGGAGCGTCTCCGACCGATACTGCCTCGGCTGGGTCCTGTCGTTTTTCGACCATGTGCTTCAGGAGCGACCGGGGAGCCGACTCACCTTTCTGGCTCACCGGGACCACGACTTGATCCGGAAAGCCGCGGCGGATCACGGGGTGCAGGATGCACTGGAGATCCGCTCCGTCCCCCACGAGCGAGTGGATGCGGAGATCCGCAGCCACGACGCCGGAATGGTCTTCCTCCGGGAGGGGTGGTCCCACCACTGCCAGAGCCCCACGAAGGGAGGAGAGTACCTGGCCTGCGGGCTTCCCGTGGTCTGCAACCCCTACGCCGGCGATGTCCCCGAGCTGGTGGAGGGGAAGGGGTTGGGCGTGGTGGTGGCGGAGGAGTCGGAGGAGGCCCACCGTAGGGCCCTGGCGCACCTCCTCCCCCTGGTGGAGGATCCGGACCTGCCCGCCAGGGCCCGGTCCGTAGCCCAGGAGCGCTACGACCTGGAGGAAGGTGTGGAGCGACAGATGGCCATGTTCCGCCGAATACTGGAAGAGAGCTGAGGGTCCCGTGTGCGGGATCGCCGGAGAAGTGGTGTTGGGGGATGGCGGCGCCGACGAGGACGCGGTCCGAGGGATGGCGTCCACCCTGGGCCACCGGGGGCCCGACCGCCTGGCTACGTGGCTCTCCCCCTCCGGCCGCTGCGCACTGGGTCACACCCGCCTCCAGGTCATCGACCTGGAAACGGGGGACCAGCCCATGGCCACGGAGGACGGCTCCCTCCAGGTGGTTTTCAACGGTGAGATCTACAACTTCCGGACCTTGCGGGAGGAACTCCACCGGGAGGGACTCCCCTTCCGGACCCGGAGCGATACCGAGGTGATCCTCCGGGGCTACCAGGCGTGGGGCGAAGGGGTGGTGGAGCGGTTGGACGGGATGTTCGCCTTCGGCCTTTGGGACGAGGAGCGAAAGCGTCTCCTCCTGGCCCGGGACCGGGTAGGGAAGAAGCCCCTCTTCCTCCTACGGGACTCCCACCGCCTCCTCTTCGCCTCGGAGATCAAGGCCCTTCTGGCCCATCCGGCGGTGGAGGCCGAGACGGACGCGAAGGCCCTGCCCCTCTACCTGGCCCACGGCTACGTGCCCACCCCCGGGACCCTCTACCAGGGAGTGGAGAAGCTCCCTCCCGCCACCCG
>SKSR01000315.1 GCA_007122885.1 Gemmatimonadota bacterium | reverse complement strand
TCGTCCACCGCGACGCTCATCTGTTGCTTCAGCTCCTGGACGAACTGTTCCTCGTCCCCCCGGGCGAAGACACTCTGGATTTCGCCCTCCACCGCATCCTTCGCCACTACCGCCGCCGCAGAGGCGATCTGATCGCTCCGCTCCATCGCTCCCACGGCCACCCGGTAGGCCATGTCCGGAGCCCGTTCGGGAAGGCCGCGGGAAATGGCTCCGGTGATGGCCCGGCTGAACCCGCGGGTTCCGAACGCCAGGAGCACGTCGATGACCAGCATGGCGACATCCGCATTCCTCCCTCCGAGCTCTCGGAGCTCCCGTTGGTGGGCATCGCAGGCGTTCAGAAACTTCGGATATGCCAGGAGCAGCCGCTCCCTGACGCGCTGTTCGAACCATTCTCGATCGTCGGGATCCAGTGCCTCCACCGCCTCGACGGTGGGAGAGGGCCCGGCAAGGGGCGGGGTCTCCCTCTGAACGAGACCAGGGGAATGGGCGGATCGCTGCTGGAGGACGTGAACGAGCTCGTGGGCCAGCAGCCGCTTCCCCGAGGCGGACTCGGGACGGTATTCCCCGCGACCGAAGTACACGTCCTTGCCCACCGTGAACGCTCGGGCCCCCAGGTCCCGACTCAGTTCCGCAGCATTTGGGTCCGAGTGAACCCTCACGCTTCCGAAATCCGCTCTCAACTTCCGGCCCATCTCGCCTCGCACGGTGGGAGGCAGAGGACGGCCGGCCCCTTGAGTTGCCCGGATCCTTTCAGCCGTGCCGGCCGGGACCTGGCCGCCACTAGCGCGATCTTCATCCGCCGACAAGGTGGGTGCCGACACCCGCCCATCTCCCTTCGGCATGCGCATCACTTCGTCGGCAATTCGGTCCGCCTCCTCCTCGCACGCACTGCAGGGCTCATGCAACCTCATCTTCGCCTGGAGCAGGTCGCCGGTGGCCCCATTTCCCACCGCCCTCTGAAGGTGGAGCGCAGGCGAGGACAGGGTCGGCCACGCCCCACCCTGGGCTTCGCGTTTCGCTTCCTCCGGGACCCGGTCCCGTGAATGTCCTCTCTTGTGTCGGCTCATTCTCATGGAAGACCTCTCCGAGTTCAGATTCGGTGGGACGGACGCGGGATCCCGTTCCGGACGGAGGCTGCCCCTTGCCCCGACCCGCAGCTGGGCGTGGGCCGAGAGTGGGTCACCCCACGCCCATCAACTCCCCCACGGTGATCCGGCGCAGGAAGGGATGGCCCAGGGTCAGCTCCAGGGCGCTCACCTTTTCACGGACTCGCTCCACTTCCTCCGCCGAGGCGTTCACGGCTCCCGCCAGCTCGTCCGAAGGGGTAATCAGCACGTCCCACGCAGTCCGAGGGTGGAAGTCCGGCCCCGCGCGGATTTCGGTGGCGGCCCGAAGGGCAAGCCGGGCCTTGGCCCGGAGCTCCACCAAGCGGACGAACGGGATCCCTCCGGTCTGTCTCGACGGCTCCAGGGCGGCGAGATCCCCCAGAGTGTGAACCCCCACCTCACCCAGGGACGCGGCGAAGACGGGCCCCACTCCGTCCACCTCGTTCACGGGAGCTTCTCCGAGCCAGTGTTCGGGAAGCTCGATCCAACGAGTTCGACCTTCCGGCTGGAAGGTGAGCCGAAGCCGCCGTTCCAGGGTCCGACCCGGGGAGACCTCCAACCGAGGGTGGATCACGTAGTTGACCAGGTAGCCGGTGCCGATGCGCTCTTCCGCGTCCCCCCCGACGAGACCGAACTCCCGGAGGGTGCGGGGCCCGTCCTCCCAGGAGACGGTGAGCCCCACCTCCAGAGTGGGACCGGGGCGGCTCCGGGAACGTCCCTGCAGGTCCAGATGGCGGATCGCCTCACGACCAACCGGAATCCGGTCCACTTCCTCCCGGAGGCGCGAAGTTCGCGGGTCCGCCTGAATGGGAGCCTCATCCCACCCTGGATCCCCTCTTCCGAGCGCCCAGTACAGGATTCCCCGCACACCCCGTTCGTTGGCCAGCAGGGCGGACACCAAACGCCACGCCGAGTCCACGATGACGTTGCTGCGCCACCCGGTATCGAGAAGGGCGGAACCATCCTCTGCCCGAAGCACGTCCCGGAAGCGTCCCCGGATCGGAGGTGTCTCGGCGGGCTCCACCCCTGGCCGGACCGAGCCGAGGCCACTCATGGGACGAAAACCTTTCCGAACCGACGCTCTCGGTGTTGGTAGGCCAGGACCGCCCGGAAGAAATCGTCCTCCGAGAAGTCTGGCCAGAGAACCGGCGTGAAATACAGCTCGGTGTAGGCGGACTGCCAGAGGAGGAAGTTCGAGATCCGGGACTCTCCGGAGGTTCGGATCAGGAGGTCCGGGTCCGGCATCCCGGAGGTGTAGAGTCCCTCGGCGAAGCTGTTCTCGTCGATTTCGGACGGGAGGAGGGCGCCCCGGGCCGTCCGCTCCGCCAACTCCCGGGCGGCCCTGACGATCTCCGACCGCCCCCCGTACGCGAGAGCCACATTCAACCACATTCGATCTCCCTCCCGGGTCTCCCGAACCACCCGGCGGAGCCGTCCCCTGAGCCGAGGCGGTATACGCGGCAGATCTCCTACGACCCGCACGGAAACCCCCTTCCGGAGGAGGTCGGGGCCGGCCCGGACCAGGTGCAGCTCCAGGAGACCCAGGAGCGCCGCCACCTCGCGAGTGGGTCGAGCCCAGTTCTGGTCCGAGAAGGCGAAGACGGTGAGCATTTCGACCTCCGAGGCCAACGCTGCCTCCACCGCCCGTCCGAGTGCCAGGAGCCCCGCCCGGTGGCCGGCCTCCCGGCGTCGCCCCCGACGTCGGGCCCACCTGCCGTTGCCATCCATCACGAGGGCCACGTGGCCGGGGGAGGAGCCGTTCGCCCGGACTTCCTCCAATAGGGAAGAATCGGCCATGATCAGTCCGAGGGAGGCTCCACCAGGTTCTCCATGGCGTACCGGCGGAACGCCCGTAGCCATGCCGCGTCGGAGCTCTCCGGATCGTGGAGCACTTCCTCCGGATCCCTCTGCAGCTCAGCCGGTCGAACCGCCATGGCCTCGGCCGGTCCAGCCGCCATGGCCTCAGCCGCTCGAGCCCGGACCGGCGGGCTCCCCAATCCTTCCAGGCGCGAGGTGTCCGAGAAAAGGGAATCCAGCTTCTTCCGCTCCTCCTCGGAGGGAGGACGCTCGAATTTGAGCGACACCCCACCCCCCCGGGCCGAGATGCCACGAAGACTCGGCACCTCCTTTCGGGCCTCCCGGGCGATGGCCTGCAGTGGCACACCGTCGGGCCGGTCCTTGGAGCGGATCTCCACCGGCAGGCGCTCACGCCGCCGCTCCACGTGCTCCGGTTTTCGGATCCGACGTTTGAACGGTCGAGCCGCGGACGCCACCAACGCGGCGTCCGGCTCCTCTTCCAGGATCTTCTCGGCCGCCTTGCGGAACGGCTTCAGATCGCGGGCTGTGAAGGTGCGACGGGGCATGGGATCTGGGCCTCCTGGTTAGGTGCTCTTCTTCAGCTCCACGGCCGTGAGCCGCAGGTTCGACAGCTCCACGGAGAAACCCTCCCCGGTCACCTGGGCGAACACCTCCACCGACGTGGGAGTGAAGGCGTCGGTGGGGAGGAAGGCGAAGGGCGTCCCACTGCTCACTGCGGTGATGTGTACGGGAATCTCCACCTCCGGCTCCACACGACCCAGCGGAAGCCTCCGGGTTTCGTCCTGGATCCGACCCTCGTCCGGTTCCTCGGCCGGGTCGCTCCGCTCGTCGTTGTAGAGGGCCACGAGGATGGTGAGCTCGGCATCGTCCGGCTCCGCCCCCTCCTCGCTCACATAAAGGCTCCCGGAGAGGAATGTGAGGATCTTGCTGTCCTTGCTGGCGGGAGGGAGGAGGGTGCCCCCCAAGTGCTCCGGCACGGCGTCCTCCGGGGGGACGCCCGCCACGGTCAGGGGAGAGAGTCCCACGTCCGTCACCGTGGTGTTTCCCGTCCGGCGGCGGAGGTCCTTGATCTCCCGGATCCGCCCTTCGTCGCCTTCGCGGCGGGTGATTCGGGCCAAGGGGGCATAGTGGTGCCTCACGCCTTCCGGTCGAACGAACCCCAGATCCTCGATCCGCGTTTCCGGATCCACCCCGGCGGACTGATCCCGGGCCAGATACCGTGTCTGGAAGGTCCAGAAATCCCCTCGGAGCATTTCCCGTCCTCCGAAGCGGACCCGGACCCCGTCGTTGAGCTCGACGGAGGTGGAGACGAGAGGATCGCCGGGATCCGGCGAGATCGCCACGTCGAAGGCGTTCCACCGCTCGATCCGTGGCCGGTCCTCCATGGCATACGTCTCGGAAACCGGATCCTCCAGGGTGATGGTGTCGTCCACGACGGAAGCGATCCTGGCCTTTTCCTGCCGGAGCCCACTGCGAACCAAGACCCGGTCCTGGGCATGGAAGCGGGCCGCCTCCTCCACCTCCACCACCCGGGTTCCCGCCGGAACGGTGCGGATGATACGTCCCAGAACCGAGCCGTTCTCGTCCGACCAACGGAAGGTCGCGGTGCCCAGATCCCCCGGCTCCTCGATCTCCACCCGGTAGAGGCGGTTGTCGCGGCCTTTGTACACGCCCTCCGTCGCCAGCAGCCCCTGGCCCCGGCCATCCCCGGACGGCATGGGCCCGCCCTGGGCCACTCGCACCCGGTGGTGGAGCCGAAGTCGGGTGGAGGTATCCGGACCGCCCAGGGCGATCTCCCGGATCTCCGGGTCCTCCACGAAGGTCACCGGCTCCTTCCAGACGTCCAGATAGACCGTATCCTTCCGGGTGCCGCTCCCCGGGGGAGGAGTGACCAGCGGAGGATCGTAGGGGTCCGCCTGCTCGGAGTAGAGGATGTCGTGGAGTTGGAGGCAGGGAAGCCCATCCACGTACATCCGCCCGGCGTTCTCCAGGTCCGGCTGGGTGATCTGGAAGTCGGCGTTGAGGACCTCCAGGAGGTCCAGCTCCACGTCGGACTGCGGAACGAGATCCCCCGCTTCTCCGTCGTCCACCTCGTCCGAGAGGTCCCTGAAGAGTCCCATGAGGGCCACCTGAGCCGCCATCTGCGAGAGGTCGGAGCCCCGAATGATGAAGTTGTTCCGCCCCTTCTCCTCCTGGAGGGCCGTGCTTCCCAGGCGGAGGTCGTCCAACTCCCATACGAGCGGTGTGGTCGCGTCTTGATAAAGCTCGAAGCCGTAGCGAACGGTTCGTGCCGGATCCGCGGCCCCATCGGGTCCGATCTCGTAGCGAGCCACGAACTGGAGCACGTCCAGGGCACCGGGAATCGGAAGGCTCGGAACCCCCGATGGCGCGGTCTCCTCCACTACGAGCCGGAACTCCTTCTCGGCCTCCTCACCGTCGGCATCGGTCACCTTCAGGGTGAAGTCGAAGGTCCCCGTCTCCTCGGGCTCACCCTGGATCGTGATCATCCGGCCTTCCTCCAGGGGACCATCCCCATCGTCATCGATATCCGGGAGGTCCAGCTCGAGCCCTTCGGGCAGCTCCCCGTCGCTGACCTCCCATTCCAGGGGCGGCTTTCCGCCCACAGCCCCGACGAAGGCCATGTAGGGCACCTCCCCGAAGGGGGTGTCGCCCACCTCTCCGACTTCGGGTTGCTCCACATATGCAGTGGGGAGGGACGACTCGGTGAAGATGTGGAACCGGGCGTCCAGCGGTGCGGCGAAGCCGGCCAGCCACTGGCCCGCAGCGAGGGCCGGATTGTCGAAGGTCCAGGTCGTACGCCCGCCTCCTTCATCCTCCAGGAAGAAACGGATGGGCCCGGGGACCTGCTCGTTGGTCCGAAAGCGGAACACGAGCATCTGGTACGGAGACAAGTCCAGGCGACCTTCGGGGACGGTCTTCACCAGGCGGACCGTGTCGTTGTGCCCCGTGAGCCGGAGGAATCCGTTTCCGGAAAAGGGCACATCGCGTCCCACGACCAGGTTCCCGTCCGCCGGGTCCAGCTCCCAACCCTCCAGGGACTCGCAGTCGTCCAGGAGGTCTCCCGGGAACTGGATGAAGAACATGAGCGGGCCGAAGAAGTACTGGCCCACGAGCCCGAAGAGCCAGCCCACGCAGCTCCCCAGGGCCGACTGGAAGACGTTCTGGAGCGCTCCCTCGACTCCCGCTTCCGGCTCCGCCGGATCGAGTTGCGCCATAGTTCCTTCGATCTGGTCAGCGAGCTCGTGGAGGGGGATGGGGAAGATCCGATCGACCCGGAACCCGTTGTTCGGGCTCCCCTCGCCCATGGCTTCCCGGGAGATCCGCTCCAGCATGGAGGAGGTAATGTCCTGGGCCTCGTTCCAATCCGAGTCCAGGATCACCCTCCCTTGCTGCATGTAGACGCCCAGGTAGTTCTTCCTCTTGTCGAAGGTCTCCCGCGAGATCGCGCGGCTCATCGCGTCCTACCTCCCTCCGCTGCCACGAGGCGGGAGCCGTTTCGGGCCGCGGAGGAGCGCTCGGCCACCACCCGGGCTCCCGAAGGGGGAGCGCCTCCATTTCCGGCCGCGGGCCCGGGGATACCGAGAGACGACGAAAGGAGCGCTTCCTCCAGGCGCTGGACCCGGTCGGCGAGATCGGCCAGCCGGAGTCCCGTGCGCCGAAGATCCTCCACACACCCGGGGGCGATGACTGCCTGGGCACGAGGACGTTGGATCTTCGCCAGGGGACAGTGGGCGTGGCCCGGCGCCGGCTCCGGAGCGACCGCGGTCCCCTCGGCCACCCGGACCCGCCACTCGGGTCGGAGGCGGACCGAGGTCTGCATATCCACGTCGGCCGGGTTGGCCAGATGGGGGTCGGATGAGGCGTCCACCTCGTCCACCCACACGTCCAGGTAGACCACGTCGTCCCGGTCATCCTCCGCAGGCGTGGTGAGAGCCGGTACTCCGAGCTGCTCGGAGTAGAGAAACGGCTCCTCCACCGAAACCTGGACCCCACCCACCAGACAGGTCCCTCCCCCGGACGGGGCCAGGACCCGAAGGTCGTTCGCCTGCGGAACCGCCTCCACCGCGAACGCCTCGCTCCGGTCCGCGACTCCGCTCCCAAGATGCCGCTCCAGGACCTCCCGAACGGTGGCCGTCACCAAATCCGAGAGGAGGTTCAGGTCCCGGTCCAGAACGGGGACCCCCTGTTCGACCCTGAGTCCCACATATCCCCGCTCGCGACTCCGCCGGAGCTCTTCTTGGGGATCGCTGGAGAAGTTTCCCATATCGGTCGTGCCTCCCAGGCTGTCGTTGTCCTCGTGTCCGGCGTCGGTCGCTCCTCCGGTCCTTCAAGGTCCCGGGAGGACCGACCGTCAACCGTCTCCGTCGATCTCGTCCTCGAACTCGTCGACGATGGGGTCGTCCACCGCCACGCCGTCGTCGAAGGCATCCTCCACCCCATCGTCCTCATCGGCCACCACCCAGACGAGACGGACCGACGCAGGCCGGAAGGGCTCCACATAGCTTCGGGCCCGCTCCACCACTTTCGCCGGGTCCCGGTGAAAGTCGGAAGGCGGCGTGAGGTACAGACCCACCGTGTCCCGGGCGTACCAGTCGTCCTCTCCCCGGGCGGTGTCGTAGGTGTAGTGGACCCGGTCCCGGAGCCGGCCCATTCCCTCCAGGAGTCCGGAGTCGCGGGTGTCCACTGTGCGGGACCGGTGCTGGAGCGCGGGGCGATCCAGTCGCCAGAACACCCGGAGCTCCGAGCCGTCCAGGAGGGCAAACGGCTCCTTGTCCGAATCCGGCCCCTGGGTGATCTGGAACGGGGAGCCCCACGAGTCACCGTCGTGGATCCGTCCCCAAAGCTCCCAGCGCCCCGTCCGGTTAGTATGCCAAAGGAGCCAGAGGTCCTCTTCCCACCGGACCAGGGCGGGAGAACCGTCCCGTCCGAACCCCTCCTCCAGGGCCTCGGCATCGCCCCACCCGTCGTCCCTGAGCACTCTTCGGTAGAGAGACGACCCATCCCCCTCGTCCCTCCGCCACACGAGCCAGAGCTTCCCATCCGCATCCGTGGCCGCGGCCGGCTCGCCGTCCCGCACGGGGCTGTCCGTCATCCGCGTCGGGGGGCCCCAGGCCGGATCCGTCATGACTCGGGACCAGATTTCGGTCCTCCCTCGGCGTTCGGACTCCCAGAAGATCCAGACCTCGCCGGAGGGTCCCGCCGCCACGGCGGGGCATCGGTCCGATGCCCGGTGATCCGTGATCCGGAAGGGTTCTCCCCACCCGGCTCCGTCGTGGATCCGGGCCCACACGTCCCACGCTCCTTCCCGATTCGACTCCCACACGACCCAGACCTGGTCTCCGTCACTTCCCGCTACCACCAAAGCCCGGGGCGAGAGGTCCGAATACGTGGGAGCAGGCCGGTCCTCGGGCACCTCCTCCACCGGACCCGGCGCCAAGCTGTCAGAGCCCCCTTCCCTCTCGAACCAGATCTCCCAACGGCCCGAGCGGTTCGTGTGCCAGAAAAGCCAGGTCCGGCCCTCTCCGTCCACGGCCGCGGCAGGACGGCCGTCGAACTTTTCGGTGGCCGTCCACCGCCGGTGCTCTCCGAACCCATCCCCGTCGTTCCGGATCTCCCGAAGCTCCCGAACGGGAACGTATTCGGGGGCGTTCGTCCGGAAGATGTTGTGAACGAACTCCTTCGCCTCACAACTCCACCCCGTAGCCCGACTTACGAGAGCGGTGAGGTTCGGCAGGGTCCCCACCGTTTGGTAGACCTCTGGGGCGAAGCGGATCTCGTTTCGCTGCCACGGGAGAGGAGACGAGCGGTCGAGGGTCCAGCCGAGCCACGCGGCCAGGGCCGGGAGCTCGTCCCCTCGGACGCGATGAAGATCGTGGCGATTCGCCAGGCCCTCCACAGAGCTCCTAAGGTGATCCAACGCGCTACCGAAGACCTGAACGTAGCGTCGGAGCTGACCCTTCCCCCTCTCAGCCTCCGTAGGCTCATCGTGGTATTGGTGGAGGGCGGGAAGCCGGCGGTAGAGACGGTCCGGGAAGCCGTAGCGGGCGGTAGCCGTGGCCCGGGCTCTCCATTCACGCTCGGTGCGCCATCCGTCCGGATGCTCCGAGTCCGGTCGGAAGAGGGCGTAGTAGGATGTTTCCTCGGGGACGGGCCCCAGGTCGGCGGCCCACATGCTCCGGGTCCATTCGCCCGTGTCAGCACTGAAGCGTTCGTCCAGGTGGAACAGGTCCTCCTCCACCAAGTCTTCCGGATCCGCATCCTCGGCGTGGGAAAGGAGTGTGGCCAGGTCCCATCCGTCGGATCGCCGGAGACGGGTCCACCGGACCGAGATCCGGCCCGGCTCGAGGCTCTCCACGTCGGCCGTCGACTGGAGCACGCGGCCCGTGTGGAACCCCACCTCTTCCTCCACCCCACCTGCGGGGAGCCACCGAAAGACGGGGAAGGTTTCCCCGTCCGGATGGTCCCACAGGACCCGCACGACGCCCGCCGACTCCTCGGTCCCGCCCCCGGGGGTGTGAAAGATCTCCAGATCCTCCGCCGCCCCCCACGGGGCCGGGTCCGGGAGCTTCCGTTCGACGCGGCTCACCTCGTCGATCGTCCGGGCTTTCACCGAGCCCTCTTCGGGATCGAAGCGGCGAATCCTCACCCGGGAGGGCTCCGAGGAGTCCGCCTCGGAGTGAAAGAGGGTCACCTCGCCCTGTACGAGCCCGCCTTCCGCCACACTGTTTTCCAGCAGGTAACGGGTGCAGGAGACCCGGGCCCAGGGTGCGTCCTCCCCCGCGAAGAGGTCCTCCATGTCTACCACCACCAAGCCATCGTCCGCCCGGGCCGGGTAGGCCCTCCTTCGCCGGAGGAGCCGAAACCCTGGACGCGTCCCCTCCCCGCTCCACGACCACCGGACATCGATCCGGTGTCCCCGGAGGTCGGCTCGGGCCGTGGGACCGTCAATCACCCTGCCCTCCGATGACCTGCTTGAACCGGATCCCCTCCCGGTGGCCCGCCACCGGAATCTCCTCCCATGCGAAAGCCAGGAGCCCGTCGGACGGAACCGGGTTCCCGCCCCCAGCTTCCGTGGAAAACCGCTCCACGCTCACCGCCCGGACCCCTTCGATGGCCTCGATGGCCTCGTAGACCTTGCTCAGATAGAGCCGGTCCGCGAAGCGGACACGATCGAAGTCCAGGAGCTCCCGGACGGCGTTCTCCGCCTTCTGTCGGACCTCCCTGGCGAAGTAGTACGCCTCCACGTAGAGCGTCCCCTCTACGAAGACCTCACGGTACGACGGATCCCGGATATCCACGATGGATGTCATGATCCGTTTCGTGCGGAGCTCCTCCCGAAGCTCCTCCTTCAGGGTATCCGACGGAAATCCGCCCCCGGAGGGAGCGACGAAGAGCTCCACCCGGTTCCAGCCGGCACCTCGGGCTCGAGCCTTCGCCGCCCCGTAATGAAGGGCGAGAGCCTCATAGTCCCCGGCGGTGACCGCCCGTCCCGTGGTACGGAATTGCCGGGGAGCCCGAGCGGCGGCCTCCGCCAGGGGCTCGGCGTCCTGGCCCCCACTGGCCCGACGCTCGTTCCAGACCTCCTCGAGCCCGGGAATCGAAGTGATCGGCTCGGTGATCGTGAAGGGAGGCAGGTTACCCCGAGTCCCCCCCCCGACCCGGTAGCTCGCCCGTATGTTGTTCCGCCCCCGGTCGGGGGGGCGGCCGTGCCGACCGTCCCCGAATTCCACCCAGGCATCGTCGTTCTCGTCGCGGAGGACCTCGAAGTGGTGATCGGTCCCTTGGCTGTAGAGGAGCGTCGCCTGCTGGAGCCAGAGGCGGGGACCCGCCCCTTCGTCCACCGTCAGTTCCAGAGAGCCTTCGATCAACGGCCGGCGGGCGAGCCGGAACCGCTGGGCGGCGCTCCCGTCCGACGACCCTACGATCTCATCCGCCACCACCTGGTCCACCTGGAGCACAGGAAGGGTGTCGAGCCTGCGGTACTCCCTTCCCTCCGGAGTGAGATGAAGGGGCAGGTCGCCCGGCACGACGGTGAGATCGTCCCTTTCGTAGCGGAAAAGCACGGTCTCCTCACCCGAGCTTTCTCCCTCGAACTCGGCCCCCTGCGGTATCGTCACCGAACCCTCCTCCTCAGGATCGAAGAGGAGGGTGAGATCCGCCGATGCAGGCCGGGGGGGACGGAGCTCGTAACCGATGAGGCGAAGGAGGTGGACCACGCTCCGCCGCTCCAGGGCCGTGTGGAGGTAGCTCTCCCCGGCGACCCGGTCCGTGTAATGGAGCAGCACGTCGCCCATGTAGGCGAAGAGCTCCACCAGCACCACTCCCAGGTCGTTGGGGGAGTGATCCGTCCACTCGGGAAGCCGCTCTCGGGCCAGCTCGAGCATTCCCTCCGTGAGTGCTTCGAAATCCTTGTTCGTGTAGTCGGCCCTCAGGGGAGACCGTCCCTCCCGTCGTCCGGTGCCCTCCCTCGTCATGTCCCTCCTCCCCCGCTCGCTCCCGCCCCGTCGGAGCCCAGGGGGACCGACAGCGTGACGGGCTGCCCGGTGGAGCGGATGACGAACTCCACCTCCGCGATGAGGGCGGCCCCGGGCAAGTTGCCCCCCAGCGTGCCGGGACCGTCGCCCCCATCCCGGCGGTCGCTCCTGACCCGGACGTCCGTGAGATGGACCCGGGGCTCCCACCGCGCGATGGCCTGACCGATGCGGTGCTGCGTCACCGCGAAGAGGGCATCGTTCATCGGGTCATGGACCAGCTCGCCCACGCCCGCGCCGTAATCCCGCCGCATGGTCCGCTCCCCGGCGGCGGTGAGGAGGATCTGGACCAGGTTGTCCCGGATCTTTTCCGGGCCGTGCGCCCAGGCCACCCCCCCACTCCCGGGCTCGACTCGGAAGGGAAACCCGAAGCCCCGCGGATTCCCGCTCATCGAACGATCCCTCTGAGGCTCGTGGGGTCCGGATTGTTCTGGAAGAATGTGTTGAGTCGGGTTCTGAGCTCAGCCACCGTGGCCTGACCGGGCTGGAGCTGGGCCCAACCTCGGAACACGCCGGCGAATCCCGTGACCCAGGCCCAGTACGTGGAATCCTCCTCGGAGGAAGAGAAGACCTCCGCATACTCCGTCTCGTCCGGAGGATCCGCCGGATCGGGAGGATCGTCTGGATCCCGCTGGAGGTGGGCCACGACCCCCCTAGCCACCCCGAAACTCAGGTTTCGCCAGCCTTCTTCCACCTCTTCGATGAGGTCTTCGAACTCCTCCTCCGACATCGTGTCCTCCACCTCGTCCAGCGGAGGCCTGAGCACTTGTCGGAGCGCGAGGAAGACTTCCCGGGCCATGCCTTCGGTGGCCTCCTGGTCTCCTGGATTCAGTGCCATCTGTGCCTCCTTCGGACGGTCGTCCCACCTGAGGCCCTTGGCCCCACGTGGCTCATGGACATATGGCTCATAGGGAAGACTTGCCTCCACCGGCGGCATGAAGCTCCACCGCCAGCTGTATGGCCTCGGCGATGGCGTCGGGGGCCAGGGGCGTCGGTCCTCCCATGTTTCCAAGGTGCTGGTGGGCGGGTAGCCACTCGGCCAGCCACTTGAGAACTGGTTCGAGCACGATGGGGTGCGGCCCCCCTCCGGTCCCGTCGGTCACCTTGGTCCCGGAGGTTCCGATCTCCATGGTGTGGGAGCCGTTCGTGAAGGTGATCGCCGAACCGCTCAGAGTGATGGAGCAACCGGGGGTCTCCAGGCGGATCCCGTCGTGATCCAGCGTCACCCGGTTGTCGTTGACTTCGTCTCGCAGGATCAACCGTTCGCCACCCTCCCCGTCCTCGAGCTGTACCACCTGCCCTCCCGGCGTCCGGATCACCGTGTGATCCTCCCCCGGCCGGTCCCCTTCCACCGATTCGGGCGTTCCGTCCTCGGGATACCAGACGCCCGACCAGATGGGCGCATTGATGTCCCCTGCGGCGAACTCCACCCACACCTGCCTTCCTTCGGCCGGAACGTGGAAGAAGCCCGGAGCGAAACAGGGCTTGGCCACCACCTCGATGGGCCGCTGACCTCCCGTCCCCCCCGGCTCCTCCTCCAGGATTCCCGGAACCTGAACCAGAAGCTCCCCTCGGTGATGCCCGGCAGCGTCCGGATCCCGGTCCAGCACGAGGGCCGGATACTTCCCGAAGAACCGCCGGTCCCCCTCTCCGGACTCCGCCTCCTCCGTCCGCCACGCCCATCCGCTCATCGCCGACACGTGAGCTCGGTTCGGTAGCCTTCGGGCCCCAGGAGGTGCCGGACCTGCGAAAGGAACCAGACTCCGGAAAAACGTCCTCCCACATCCTCGATCCGAACGTTCCTCTGGGCGCGGAGCGAATGGATTCCCTGCGTCGTGCCGCTTCCCCACATCCCATGGACCCGGGTGCTGAACTGGTTTGCGGACCGGGTCTTGAGTTCCTCGGGACTCGCGAAGGTGGGAACGGTGATCCGCTGCACCCGGCCGAGCTCGTCCACCACCTCACGGCGTGCCACCGGCGCGGCGTCCAGCAACCCCTGGAGCGCCTTCGCTCGCTCGGGCTCCCGTTCCCGGAAGGCGGTCATGTTTTCGTCCAAGTGGATGTCCTCCCGGTCTCCTACCTCCTCCACAGGGGCCTCCATGACCTCGCTGGGCTTTCCGCTCTCGTAGTCGATCCCCGAGTAGAGGCGTGGAAGCTGGATCCGGGTGATGTCCGCCTCCGCCTGGAAGCTCAAGAGGCGATTCGGAACCCGGGAACGGCCGTGGTGGAGAGTGACCTCCGGCTCGGAGGTCATGACGTCCCGCTCGGAAAGGAATACGAAGTCGTCCCCCTCGTCCCCTGCGAGCACGTGGTGGACCGCGCCGTACGCCCCGGCGAGGCGATACAGGAAGGCCAGGTCCGTCTCGTCCTGTTGCCGAAGACCGTTCCCGGAAAAGGACGGGTCCCCCTGCAGCCGGATGGTCTGCCGATGGAATCCGTGATCGCGTGCGATCGTGCTCGTGATTGTGGAGAGACTCCCCGTCCACCGACGGTTCCTCCGGAGGAGCCCCATCCGCATCCCGCTGTCATGGGCTCGGATCGTCACCGAAGGGACCATGTCGCGTGGGAAGGACGCATCCACCTGATGGACCCGTCCCCGAAACACCAGGGAGTGGTCCCGAACGGTCCCCAACTCGGCCTCCACCGACATGCCCTCCTGGATGGCATGTCCGAAGACCTTGAAGGGGTCCGGAACCTGAACCACCAGGCGGCTCGGCTTTCCCTCCCGCTCCTCCACCTCCAGCGTGGTCAGATCGTGGGAGAGGTCGTACCGGGCCGGACCGGCTCCAACCTGCACGCGATAGAAGAGGTCGGCGTCCACCGGTCATCCCCTGGGGGTCCGGGTGGCCACCCGGAGTGGCGGGATCACCAAGACGTCCCCGGGTTCCCAGTCCAGCGGAAAGCGGCCGGGG
>SKSR01000001.1 GCA_007122885.1 Gemmatimonadota bacterium | reverse complement strand
TATGTGGCCAAGGAGGCCACGGGCTTTCCCCGGGAGCGAGTGGTGGGCATGGCCGGAGTGCTGGACACGGCGCGCTACCGCTCCTTCATCGCCATGGAACTGGATGTGAGCGTGGAGGATATCCAGGCCCTGGTCCTGGGAGGGCACGGTGACACCATGGTGCCGCTGGTAAGCTACACCACGGTCAGCGGGATCCCCCTCACCCAGCTCCTGTCCCAGGAGCGCATCGACGCCCTCATCGAGCGGACCCGGAAGGGAGGAGCGGAGATCGTGGGCTACCTGAAGACGGGAAGCGCCTACTACGCGCCCTCTTCCGCCGCGGTCCAGATGGTGGAGTCCATCGTGCGGGACAAGAAGCGGATCCTTCCTTCGGCCGCCTATCTGCAGGGCGAATACGGCCAAGAGGACATCTACCTCGGGGTTCCCTGTAAGCTCGGAGAGAACGGCCTGGAGGAGATCGTCCAGGTGGAGCTCACGGAGGAGGAGCGGGCGGCCCTGGAGCAGAGCGCCGAGCATGTCCGTTCCACCATCTCCAACCTGGCCCGTCTGGAAGGCTGACCGGGTCCGAGATTCCCAATCCTGTAGGGCGAGAGGGAGAGGATGCGCCGAGTCGCTGCCCTTTACCAAACCACGGTGGGGAAGAAGGTCCTCATGGCCGTTTCCGGCCTGATCCTCTTCCTCTTCGTCATCGGTCACATGCTCGGGAACCTGAAGGTCTTCGAAGGGCCGCAGGCATTCAACGAGTATGCCGAATTCCTGAGAACGGTGGGCTACCCCCTCGTTCCCGAGTACGGCCTCCTCTGGCTCATCCGGCTCGTCCTTCTGGGCGCGGTGGGCGTCCACGTGGCGGCCGCTTGGCAGCTCTGGAGACGGAGCCGGACGGCACGGGGAAGCGGATACCGGAAGGAATCGAACCTTTCCTTCTCCTACGCTTCCCGGACCATGCGGTGGGGAGGCGTGCTCATCCTCCTCTTCGTGGTCTATCACATCCTCCACATGACCACGGGGCAGGCCCATCCGGACTTCGTCTACGGGGACGTCTACCGGAACTTCATCCTGGGCTTCTCGAATCCCTTGGTGGTGGGGTTTTACGTGCTGGCCCAGGCGGCCCTCTGCGCCCACCTCTACCATGGGGTCTGGAGCATGGTCCAGACCGTAGGGGCGAGTCACCCCAAGTACGACCGATGGAGACGGCCGGTGGCCGGAGTCTTCGCCGGAGGTCTCTTCGTGGGCTTCATCATTCCTCCCCTGGCCGTACTCCTGGGGATTCTTTCGTGACGCGGCCCCACCCGACGCCATTTTCGGAGGTCATGTCCACGTGGAACTGAACGCCAACATCCCGGACGGCCCCATCGAGGAAAAATGGGACCGGCACCGCTTCGAGATGAAGCTGGTGAACCCGGCGAACAAGAGAAAATACGAGGTCATCGTCGTGGGGACGGGTCTCGCCGGAGCCTCAGCGGCGGCCACCATGGGCGAGCTGGGCTACAACGTCCGAGCCTTCACCTTCCACGATTCGGCCCGCCGGGCCCACTCCATCGCCGCCCAGGGGGGAATCAACGCCGCCAAGAACTATCAAGGCGACGGAGACTCCATCTACCGGCTTTTCCACGACACGGTGAAGGGGGGCGACTTCCGGTCCCGGGAGGCCAACGTCCACCGCCTGGCCCAGCTCTCGTTGAACATCATCGACCAGGCGGTGGCCCAGGGCGTTCCCTTCGCCCGAGAGTACGGTGGGCTCCTGGCCAATCGTTCGTTCGGGGGAGCTCAGGTCTCCCGGACCTTCTACGCCCGGGGCCAGACCGGGCAGCAGCTCCTCCTCGGGGCATATCAAGCTCTGGCCCGCCAGGTGCAAGAGGGGACGGTGACCATGCACCCCCGGCAGGAGCTCCTGGACGTGGTGGTGGTGGACGGTCGAGCTCGGGGGATTGTGACGCGGGACCTGATCAATGGGAAGGTGGAGTCCCACGGAGCGGACGCCGTGATCCTGGCCACCGGCGGCTATTCGAACGCGTTCTTCCTCTCCACCAACGCGAAGCACTGCAACGTCACCGCCACCTGGCGAGCCCACCGACGTGGGGCCGGTTTCGCCAACCCGTGTTTCACTCAGATCCACCCCACCTGCATCCCCCAGAGCGGGGAATACCAGTCCAAGCTCACTCTCATGAGCGAGTCCCTCCGGAACGACGGACGGATCTGGGTGCCGAAGAAGGGAGGGGACGACCGGGACCCGGGGCGGATTCCGGACGATGAAAGGGATTACTACCTGGAACGCCTCTACCCCAGCTTCGGAAACCTGACTCCCAGGGACATCGCCTCCCGGAGGGCCAAGGAGATGGTGGATGCCGGCCACGGGGTGGGGGCCAGGAAGAACGGCGTCTACCTAGACTTCCGGGACGCCATCGCCCGAATGGGCCGCCAGGGGGTGGCCGACCGGTATGGCAACCTCTTCGCCATGTACGAGAAGATCACGGGCGAAGACCCTTACGAGGTGCCCATGCGCATCTACCCGGCGCCCCACTATACCATGGGCGGGCTCTGGGTGGATTACAATCTCATGAGCACGGTCCCGGGCCTCTTCGTCATCGGTGAAGCGAACTTCTCGGACCACGGCGCGAACCGGCTCGGCGCCAGTGCCCTCATGCAGGGGCTGGCCGACGGATATTTCATCATCCCGATGACGGCGGGAGACTACCTGAGCCGGGCCCCCAAATGGGAGAAGGGCAACGACCACGCGGCGTTCCGGGACGCGGAGCGGGATGTGAAGGAACGTACGGACCAACTTCTGTCCGTGAATGGAAACCGGACGGTGGACTCCTTCCACATCGAGCTGGGCCGGCTCCTTTGGGACCATTGCGGGATGGAACGGACGGAGGAGGGTCTGAAAACGGCCCTGGAGAAGATTCCCGAGCTCAGGGAACGCTTCTGGAAGGAAGTGAACGTGCCGGGCAGTGGAGACAGCCTCAACCAGTCCTTGGAGAAGGCCGGCCGGGTGGCCGATTTCATGGAGTTCGCCGAGCTCATGTGCCACGACGCCCTGCAGCGGGACGAGTCGTGCGGTGCACACTACCGGCGGGAGCACACAACGGAGGAAGGAGAGGCAAAGCGTCGGGACGAGGAATACGCCCACGTGTCCGTATGGGAGTACCGTGGGGCGGACCAAGCCCCGGTAGAGCACCGGGAGGAGTTGGACTTCGAATACGTGCCGCTCACCCAGAGGAGCTACAAGTAAGATGAACCTGACCCTGCACGTTTGGCGGCAAGCGGGCCAGGACGACTCGGGGCGTTTCGAGACGTACCGGGCGGAGGACATCTCCGAGAGCATGTCGTTTTTGGATATGCTCGATCTGGTGAACGAGAATCTCGTCTCCGAAGGGAAGGAGCCCATCGCCTTCGATCATGACTGCCGGGAAGGGATCTGTGGTTCCTGCGGCATGATGATCAACGGGGTTCCCCATGGGCCCAAGACCATGACCACGGCTTGCCAGGTCCACATGCGGAGTTTCCAGGACGGGGACGAGTTGTGGATCGAACCGTGGCGGGCCAGCGCCTTTCCCGTGCTCCGGGACCTGGTGGTGGACCGGAGCGCCTTCGATCGGATCGTGGAGTCGGGTGGATACATCTCCGTTCGAACGAACAGCCCTCCGGACGCCAACACCATCCCCGTGCCGAAACGGGATGCCGACAAGGCCATGGACGCGGCCGTCTGCATCGGGTGCGGGGCGTGCGTAGCCGCCTGTCCCAACGCATCGGCCATGCTCTTCACCGCCTCCAAGGTGGCGCACCTCTCGCTCATGCCCCAGGGGCAGCCCGAGCGCTATGAGCGGGTTCTGAGCATGGTGGCCACACATGACGATGAGGGCTTCGGCAACTGCACGAACCACGGGGCGTGTCAGGTGGCCTGCCCGAAGGGAATCAGCGTGGATACCATTGCCCAGCTCAACCGGGATCACCTCCGGGCCACCCTTGTCCACCGGTCCCAGGAGGACGAGGAAGGCTGAGGCTCGCGGTTTCGCCGGCCACCGCAGCTCGCGCGTCGGTTGCCGGTGTCCCGGTCCGTAACTAGTGTAGTGTCGCAGAAGTCCCGTGGCATTTGAGCGCCGCTGCATCCGCTCCAGCTGTGTTGCTCCTCCTCGACGTAGCGCTGCTATGCCTCGTCGTCGCGCCTTGCTGGAGCGGCGC
>SKSR01000002.1 GCA_007122885.1 Gemmatimonadota bacterium | reverse complement strand
TGGCCATCTGGAGGGAGTTCAGGACGGGAGTCCAGAGCTGAGGCCGGGAGAATAGGTCCCGGTAGTTGTCCAACGTGTACCGTGTGGGGAAGATCTCGACGGTCCATGCCCCTTCGGGGACGAAGGAGACGAGGATCAAGGTGAGGTGCGGAAGGAGGAGGACGAAGACCCCGCTCACCCCGAGCACGGGGATGAGCACCCGGGCCCACCGTGACCGGACCTCCCGCCGAGGCGCCCCGATCCCCTTCCCCACCGCCGCGAATTCCCTGCCCCGCTCCAGGCGCCTCAGGATCCAGAGGAAGAGAAGCGACGCGGAGGCCAGGACCACGGTCTCCACCATGGCCATGGTCACCTCGCCGCTCATCTTGCTGTTGAAGATCTGCGTGGTGAGCACCCGGAAGCCCCCGCCGAAAATGTAGGGCGCCGAGAAGGAGGCCATGGAGGTCATGAAGACGAGCACGGAAGCCGCCGTGAGCGACGGCCCGAGCATGGGGAGGGTCACGCGCCAGAAGATCCGCCACCGGCTCGCCCCCAGCGATTCCGCCGCCTCGGTTGCCGCACCGTCCAACCGAGCCAGGCCGGCGGCCGTGAAGAGGTAGAAGTAGACGTACATCGAGTAGGCATGGACCAGGAGAATCGCCCACCCTCCCACGAGCCGCCACGGGGGCTGTTCAAGCCCCAGGGCGGCTTGGACGAGGCGGGTGAACATCCCGCTCTCCCCGTAGAGGAAGAGGAAGGCGATCACGCCCACCAGGGGCGGGAGCAGCACCGGGAGGGCCGCGAGCGCCCCGAACAGGGTGCGCCCGGGGAAGTCGAACCGGGTGAAGAGGAAGGCCAGGGGGACCCCGATGAGGGCCGAGAGGGCCACGCTCCCGAGACTGATCCAGACGCTCCCCCAGAGGGCCTCGAGCCCTGACCGGGAGGTGAAGAAGGTGCGATAGCCTTCGAGGGAGAGCCGGCCCTCGATCCAGACCGAGTCACCCAGAACGAAGAGGTGCGGGTAGACGACGAGCCAGGTCAGAAGCCCGATGACGGGAATGATGAGCCAGAGGAGGGTCTTTCGGCTCACAGCTCCGACTCACCTCCCCCCTTAGGCTCGGAAGGAAGTAGGTGAAGTCGGGCGTCGGGTCGGGGAAGGAGCCGGACCCGGTCCCCCTCCTGGGGCCCGTCGGCGGAGTGGACTACCTCCAGCTCCATCCCCGCTGTCTCCACTCGGTAGGTTGTGATGGGACCCCGAAACCGGCGGTCCCTCACGACACCCTCCACCGCCCCGTCCTCCGAATCGCCGGCGAAGCGGAGCTCCTCGGGACGGACCAGGAGGACGATTCCGGAGCCAGGCTGAACGCCCGAAGGAGGCCGGGATCCAGAAGAACGTCCGGATCCGGGACCGCTCCAGCCCTGCGATAGCTCGGGCACGGACCACACCTCCCCTCCCGGCAGGCGGACCGCCCGGGACCCTCCCTCGGAGCCGGAACCTCCGCCGGAAGTACCACTGCCTCCAGCCCCGGATCCCGACCCTGGGAGAGAGTCCGCCCCCTCCTCCACCTCGACGGGGAGGAAGTTCGCCTGCCCCACGAACCCTGCAACGAAGGGGTCCACCGGCTCCCGGTAGAGTTCCGTCGGCGGACCGATCTGGCGAAGGCGCCCATCCCGCATCACTGCGATCCGGTCCGAGAGGTCGAAGGCCTCCTCCTGGTCGTGGGTGACGAAGAGCGCGGTGATGCCCATCTCCTTGACCAGGGCCCGGAGCTCGGCACGGGTCCGGATCCGGAGTTCCCGGTCCAGGTTCGAAAGGGGCTCATCCAGGAGGAGGATCGGCGGCTCGATGGCGAGGGCCCGGGCCAGGGCCACCCGCTGCTGCTGGCCTCCCGAAAGGGATTGAACGGGGCGGTCTCCGTACCCTTCCAGGTCGACCCGGGCGAGCGAGGTCCGGACCCTCTCCTCCATGGCGGCGCGCGGCGTTCCCCGACTCCGAAGTCCGAAAGCCACGTTTTCGAAGACGTCGAGGTGGGGGAAGAGGGCGTAGTTCTGGAAGACCATCCCGAAGCCCCGGGCCTGGGGTGCCTGACCGGCTACCTCCCGGCCCCGGAAGAGGACCTGCCCCTCATCCGGCGTCTCGAAGCCCGCAATCAACCGCAGCGCCGTGGTCTTCCCGCACCCGGAGGGGCCCAGAAGAGTGACGAACTCCCCCTCCTCCATGCCGAGAGAGAGACGGTCCACGGCGGTCACCTGGCCAAAGCGCCGGGTGACGGCGTTCAGCTCGAGGATCATCTTTGGTTGGAAAGCGGCTCCGACCCCATCACTGAAAGCCGAGAGATCGGCCCCGGCGCCGGATCTCCGAGTCCCAGTGGCGCATCCACTCCGGCTCCCGCTCGAGGAGGGTCTCCCGGTCCGTGTCCATGGGCTGGATCGCGGGCAACGCCTCCTGGAGCCAGGCGGGAAGGGTCTCGGGGTCCAAGTCGGTCCGGGCAGGGATGCGGTAGAACCGTTCGGCCGCTTCCTCGAGGGCCTCCCGGCTTCCAACGAACTCCACGAAGGCGCGGGCGGCCTCCGGGTTCCGCGTGCCGGCGATCACGGCTACCCCGTCCACGACCACCGGCGTCCCCCCCGCGGGGATCACGTAGTCGATGGGGAAGTCGGTGGTGGCCCGAAGGGTCTCGATGTCGGGCATGTTCCAGAGCGTCACGAGCCCCTCCTGCCGGGCGAGCTTCTGGTAGAGGAGGGTGGGGTTGAGGACGTACTCCCGGGTCTGGGCGTCGAGGCGAAGGAGCCACTCGTAACCGGGCTCAGGATCGGCCCCGCCCCCGGACTCGCGGTAGATGATCGACGAGAAGATGGCCCGCATCGTCCCGGAGGCCAGGGGCTCCCGGATGATGACGTGGTCCCGCCAGCGGGGGTCGAGGACGTCGTCCCAGTCCCGTGGCGCCTCGTCCCGGTCCACGGCGTCCGTGTTGAAGGCGATCACCTGGGGGGTGAGGTAGGTGGCGAACCACCGGTCCTCCGGATCGTAGGTGTCGGGCGGGAGGTGTTCGGCCCAATCCGGCCGGAAAGGCTCGAGGAGCCCCTCTTCGGCCGATCGGATGAACATGTCGTCCGGCGCGCCCCACCAGACGTCCCCCTGCGGGTTCTGGCGCTCCGAGCGGACCCGCTCGAGAATCTCCTGGGAGCCCATGTCGAGCCACTGGACGTTCACGTCCGGATGACGCTCCTCGAAACGCTCGCCGAAGTATTCGAGCATGTCGCGGCCGTGCGGGGTGTAGACCACCAGCGCGTCCCCCGCCGGTTCGCACGCCGGGAGCGAGAGAAGGAGGAGCAGCGCCCCCGCTGTAAGCGCCCGGCTCATCTGTGGCCCTCCTCCGAGCTTCCACCCGACTCCGGGCCCGTGCCTCCGTCCGGCTCTTCCTCCAGATCGGCCCCACGGAGGGAGACCAGGTTCGCCAGGAGGCGGTAGGCGCCCGGGACGCCCGGGGGGAACTGCCGGAAGAGGGCGAGCCCGGTGTAGACGTAGGCGCCGTCACCCACCCGGGTCACCACCAGGGAGCCCTGATTGGGCTCCTGCCCCGGATCGGCCATCTCCAGGAGCGGTGTGTACCGCTCGTCCCACTCGCTCAGGAAGTAGAGACCCCGTTCCTGGACCCACCCCTCGAAGTCCGCGTCGGTGATCCGGTTGGGCCGGGCCAGGACCGGGTGCTCGGGCCGAAGCAGCGTCACTTCCGCCTCCGGATCCGTAACGCGATCGTGGGGCCGCGCCATGGCCAGGGGATACGGAGCGAAGTCCCCCTCGGGGTACTCGTACTTGTTGTACTGTACCACCACGGTCCCGCCATCCCGGGCGAAGTCCAGGAGCTGCTCGTTGGCCGCGATGAGGTCGTCCCGGGTCTCGTAGGCCCGGATCCCCAGCACGACCGCGTCGAAGCGGCTCAAGTCCCCTTCGCGGAACCCGTCGGGATCCAACCGCTCGGCCTCGACGCCCAGGTCCCGGAGCGCCTCGAGACCCGGATCTCCCGGGCCCTCCAGATAGCCCACCCGTAGGTCCGGGGCCACCTCCACGGGGAAGCGGGAGACTTGGACCTGGGCGTCCCGGTGCAGGGGGACCGGATCGACGTGTGGGTAGTCGATCAGCTCGAGGCTCTCGCGGTAGGTAACGCCCTCGGCTCGGGCCCGGACCCCGATCCGGGCGCGCGC
>SKSR01000346.1 GCA_007122885.1 Gemmatimonadota bacterium | reverse complement strand
TGGAGAGGCTCGACGCCCCCCGTCAGTGCCGCCTCCTCCGTCATTCATCCGGTGCCGGGTCCTTCGTCGGCGATCGAACCGCCGGCCTCGGAGCCCGGTGACGGGTCCTCCCCCCCCTCCTCCCTCCGCCACCGCTCCAAGGCCACCGGAAGGTAGAGCCAGAGGAAGCCGGCGGTCTGCAGGGTGAGCTGGACCAGGATGGCCAGGGCCAGGCTCTGCTCCACGAAAACCAGCCCCGCCGCCATCCCTCCGAAGAAGACGGTGGGAAGGCCGATCCAGAACCGGCGCGGGTGGGCCCGGATCGTGAGAAGGGGCTCGTGGTCCCGGAGCCGGACGGGTTCCTTCCCTCGGACGGAGTCCTTCCCCCGGTCGTTCGGCGGGGCCCCTTCGTCCTCCGCACGGACGGAATCCGGCCGGGGCTCGCCACCGTCCCCCCGCTCGGGCGCCCGATCGTCCGGGCCGCCACCCGTCCTTTCGTCCGACACGGTCAGAACGCCGAAAGCCCCGTGAGGGTCTGTCCCAGAACCAGGGAGTGGATGTCGTGGGTGCCCTCGTAGGTGTAGACGGACTCCAGGTTGGCCATGTGCCGCATGGACTGGTACTCCACCAGGATGCCGTTGGCCCCCAGGAGACGCCGAGCCTCCCGGGCCGCGTCGCACGCCATGTCCACGTTGGCCCGCTTCGCCAAGGAGACCTGCTCCGGAGTCATGGTGCCTTCGTCCTTGAGCCGCCCGAGGCGATAGGCCAGAAGCTGCCCCTGGGTGACCCGGGTGAGCATGTCGGCCAGACGGACCTGCTGGATCTGCTTGCCCCCGAGGGGGCCGTCGAACATGACCCGCTCCTTGGAATAGCGGACCGCCTCGTCCAAGCACGCCATGGCCGCCCCCACGGCCCCCCATGCGATCCCGTAGCGGGCCTGGGTGAGGCACATGAGCGCGTGCTTCAAACCTCCCTCTGTCCCCGGAAGAAGGGCGTCTTCTTCTACTTCCACATCTTCCAGGTGGAGCTCGCTGGTATCCGAGGCCAACAGGGAGAGCTTGCCCTTCTGATCACGAGCCGAGAATCCGGGCCGGTCCGTCTCGACCGCGAAGCCTCGAATCCCCTTGGGATCCCCCACCTCCCTGGTCTGAGCCCAGACCACGGCCACATCCGCCATGGACCCGTTCGTGATCCACATCTTGGTTCCGTTCAGCACCCACCCCTCACCGGAGCGTCTCGCCGTCGTGATCATCCCGCCGGGGTTGGAGCCGTAGTCGGGCTCCGTGAGGCCGAAGCATCCCACCTTCTCCCCGGAGGCCAGACCCGGGAGCCAGGTCCGTCGGTGCTCCTCGCTCCCGAAGGCATAGATGGGATACATGACGAGGGCCCCCTGAACCGAGGCGAACGACCGGATCCCGGAGTCCCCTCGCTCCAGCTCCTGCATGATGAGGCCGTACGCCACGTTGTTCAGACCGGCGCACCCGTACTCCTCCGGCAGATTGGCCCCGAGAACGCCCAACTCACCCAATTCCGGGATAAGCTCTTCGGGAAACCTCCGTTCCACGTAGGCCTTCTCGATCACCGGGAGAACCCGGTCGTCGACCCAGTCCCGAACCGTGTCCCGGATCATCCGCTCCTCCGATGAGAGGAGGGCGTTCACATCGTAGAGGTCCACCTCTTGAAACTTGCCTGCCATGGACTCGCTCGCTTGGAAGGGTTTGCCCCGGTGAGGGGTGGGGGCTCAATCGGCTCCGGAGGGCGTCTCCCCCGAGGCCGGGGGTCGGGCCTCCGCGGCACGCCGGTTCCGTACCCGCATGGCGCCGAAGATGAGCTCCCGGCTGACCCGCCCGCTCAAGTATAGGGCCGCCGCCAGGGTGGCCACCCACCCGGCGGGAATGAGCTCCAGGTCCGGCTGGATCCCGAACCAGATGTAGAGACCCAGACCCAATGCGAAAACCGTCCCGCAGGCCCAGCCCCACAGGGCAGCCCGCTTCCGCGCCCTCGCCTGACACTCCTCGCACCAGAGGAGTCGGTCCAGATCCCGGATTTCCTTTTCCTCCAAACACCGGACGCAGGTCATCTCGTCCGGATACCGCTCCTTCCAGCTCATCTCCTCGCCCCTTGCCTTCGGAGGTTCTCCGAGCCGGTCAGGCCAGAGCCCCTGCCCTCATGAGGGCAGGTTCCGGATCACCGCTTCGGCGAAGTCCCCTGTCGACGCGGCGCCGCCCAGGTCGTAGGTGCGCAGGCCCTCCTCCTGATAGACGGTGGCCACCGCCCGTCGGATCCTGGCGGCGGTCTCCCCCTGATCGATGTGGTCGAGCATCAGGCAAGCCGACAGAATGAAGGCGGTGGGATTCACCACTCCCTTCCCGGCGATGTCCGGCGCCGAGCCGTGAACCGCTTCGAACATGGCCGCATGCTTGCCGATGTTCGCCGCGGGAGCCATCCCCATCCCTCCCACGAGCCCAGCCATCAGATCGCTCAGAATGTCCCCGAACATATTCTCCATGACCAGGACGTCGAACTGATAGGGGTCCACCACCAGGTGCATGGCACACGCATCGATGATCCGGTCCTCGAACTCCACCTCGCCCTCGTACTCCTTCGCCACTTCCCGCCCCACATCCAGGAAGAGCCCCTGCGTGCACTTGAGGATGTTCGCCTTGTGGGCCAGAGTGACCTTCCGCCGACCTCGGGACCGAGCGTACTCGAAGGCGTACCGGAGGACTCGCTCGGCGCCGAAACGGGTCACGATCATGACCGATTCGGCAGCGGCCTTGGGGTCGCCCTCCAACCCGATGAAGTGCTCTACACCTACATAGAGCCCTTCCGTGTTTTCCCGGATGAGAACCAAGTCGATGTCCTCGTACCGGCCCCCGGGAACCAGGGTCAGGGCCGGGCGGACGTTCGCGTAGAGGTCGAACTCCTTCCGGATGGCCACGTTCACCGACCGGAAGCCCGCCCCGACCGGAGTCGCCAGGGGACCCTTCAAGGCCACCCCCGTCCGGCGGATGGAATCCAGGGTCTCCTCGGGCAAGGGCGTGTTGAGCTCCTCCACAGCCACCATGCCCGCCGTCCTCTCCTCGAACTCCAAACGAGCCCCCGCCGCCTCCAGGACCTGGACGGCGGCGGCGGTCACCTCGGGTCCCACGCCATCCCCAGGGATCAACGTGATCGGTGTGGTCATGGCATCCCCATCACTCGGAGGTATAATCCGGGTTGTATTCGAAACTGGTCCGGTCCTCTCCCCGGTTCACCAGATCCTGCATCCGGGCCGGATGCTCCGTCCCCTCGGCCATAGCCTCGGCGGACATCTCCAGGACTTCCGGCCACTCGGCGCTGCCGAGGGTGTTACGCTCCAGGAGCGCCCCGGAGATGAGCACCCCTCCGGGGTCCCTGGCCTCCACTCTCACCCCGGCCAGCCCATCGTATTCCTGGAAGAGAGTCCACGTCGCCTCGCTGAAGAGGAAGAGGTAGGGTAGCGCCTTGGCCCACAAGGGGCCGCCCCGCTCGATCTCGGCCGGATCCACCCCGACGGTAACCTGGGCCACGTTACCGCTCATCTCGGCGTCCAGGCTTCCATGGTAATCGTAGCGCTCCACCACCTCGGTGGCCGCCGGAGTCTCCAGATCCTCGTCGTGGGGATCACACGCACCGGCGCCGGCCAGGAGGAGGAAGAGGGAGAGGGCCAGGGAAAGGCGAAGGGGGAAGAGGTTCGGGAGGGTAGGAGTGCTGTTCCTTCCGGTCATGTACACGGTTCTCCAGGGGACTCGACTCTGCATCGGCTCGGGCCGTTGAACCCCGCTGGCCGCGGACAGGTCCGAGCGGGCTCGTCCGCCGGGAGGAGCCCTACCCAGGGGAGCCGTGGTCAGGGGAAGAGCGTCGCTCCCAGGGCTTCGGCCAGCGAGGCTACCAACCCGAAGTCCCCCTCTCGGCCCGGATCCCCCTCCACCACACCGAACCAAGCCACCCGACCGTCGCGGACCTGGATCAGGGCCGTCACCAGTTCGGCAGGAACGGCGTCCGCACCATCGCCTCCGTCTCGGACCGGGTTTCGCCGAACAGATACCGGGACCAGTGCAAGCTCCCCATCGGCCACGGCGCCCAGGCGCCGAAGCTGACGCGGCTGGTCGGCCCGGTCCGGCCGGGCCGCGAGATCCTGCTCGATGCGATGCATCTCCGCGGACATGGCGGGCAACTCCGCGAGGGCGTC
>SKSR01000192.1 GCA_007122885.1 Gemmatimonadota bacterium | reverse complement strand
CCCCGCCACTTCCGCTCTCGGCCATCTCCACCTCTCCTCCGGATGCGACACCCTATGCCGGGGTTCCGTAAGCCCCGGCCCGCCGGTAGCTCTCGTCCAAGAGCTCCACCGGGTGGCAGACGTGGACGTGGGCCCCCTCCATCCGCAAGCCCGCCGCGATCTGCATCATGCAGCCCGGGTTCCCGGTGGCGACCCACGGGGCCTCCGTTCTGCGTACCGCCTCCACCTTGTCTCTTCCGATGCTCCCGCCCAGCTCCACCTGGGTGAGACCGTAGATTCCGGCCCCGCCACAACACTCCTCTCCCCGCGGGACGGCCACCACTTCCAGATCGGGAACGGCTTCCAACATCCGCTCCGGAAACCCTCGGACTCCCTGACCGTGGAGGAGGTGGCACGGCGGGTCGTACGCAACTCGGACGGGGAGCGAAGCCCCCCGGCGGGGACGGATCTCCCCTCCCAGAAGCTCGGAAACATCCCGGACTTTGGACGCGAACGCCCGCCCCTGCCGGGCCCACCCGGTCCCTGGATCCTCTCCGCCGTCCCCACCCGACCCCCCATGGGCCAGGAGGTGGTCGTAGTCGCGCATGGCGGCACCGCACCCGGCGGCGTTGGTCACAACGAAGTCCAGATCCATGGCTTCGAAGGCCGTCACGTTCCGTTCCGACAGACGCCGTGCCTCGTCCAGAGCCCCTGCGTGGGCGTGGAGAGCTCCACAACACCCCTGACCCTCCACAGTCACCACCGTGTACCCGTTGGCCCGAAGGACCCGCTCAGTGGCCCGGTTCACTCGGGCGAAGAGCCCCTCCTGAACGCAGCCGGTGAGAAGTCCCACCGTACGGCCCTCCCCGGGAAGGGACGACTCCGCCGCCGGGGCGTCCCCCGGCTCCCTCTCCGGTCCACGGGCCCGAATCTCGGCAAGCGGGGGTGGCCCGGACCCCGCCAGCATGGCCAGGGCCAGGCGCACCGTGTGGAGACGGGGGGTGGCCGGAAGGAGGCGCAGGACCATATCGGGAATCCGGGACCACCGCAGAAGCCGACTCCCGGCCAGCCAAACGGAGCGGACGCGGTCGTGCGCTACGAGCCCCAGTAGGAGCCGGGTGGTCCAACCGGGCCTTCGCGCACTCCACGCCACCTGTCTCGCCCGCTCCAGGAGCATCCCGTATTCGACCCCCGAGGGACAAACCGGTTCGCATGCTCGACACCCGAGACATCGCTCGATATGGGTCTGGAAGGCCGGGGAGTCCGGCTCCAGGCGGCCTTCCACCACGGCCCGCATCAGGTGAAGCCGTCCCCGCGGAGAATCGGCCTCGTCGCCCAGTCGGACGTAGGTGGGACAGGACGAAAGACAGAACCCACAGTGGACGCAGTTCAGGAGCCCCTCTTCCTGAGCGCTGAGTGCGTCTTCGAGCTTCATGGCCGTCTCCTCACCATAGCGCGCACGGCTGCGGGCAACCCTGCGGCGGGCCCCCCTGGGCTCCCGAAGCCTCCGAAGGACCGAAGAAAGCAGAGGGTGGATTCACCATAGGGGAACCACCACGGATCCCACGACACGGGAAGTCGATTCTTCACCACCGATCGGGTCCGGGTGAAGGCGAGGAGCCGATGATCGAGTCCATTCCGGGAAGAAGACGCATCGCCACGGTCGCCGCGACCCAGGATCGCCAGGGTGTGAGGGCTCCATACGTCGTTCAGGGCGCATCCTTCCCCCCCCAATGACGTGGCCAGGCGCTCTCCCTCCTCCCGGCTCCGAGTCCAGACGCTGGCACTGGTCACCGGCGGTCCCTCCCGGATCCACCGTAGCGCTTCCTCACCGTCGGCCACCCGGAAGAGACACACCAGGGGCCCCGCCACTGGCTCCAGGGCCGCCCGAGCATTTCTTGGGACCTCGGCCAGGACGGTAGGGTGGAAGACGTTCGAAGCCGGGTCCGCACGGGCCCCTCCCTCCACGACCCTGGCCCCTCTTGCCAGCGCATCTTCCACATGGGCTTCCAGCCGGGAAAGCTCCCGCGACACCCCGAGCGGCCCCACGTCCACACCTCCTCCGGAGCCCGCCCGAAGCCTGGAGACCACCTTTCGGAACCGCCTGAGGAATGAATCGTAGGCCCCATCCGTGACATAGATCCAACCGATGGTGTGGGAGGCCTGGCCCGAACCCCGGAAAGCCCCCCAGGCCAACGACCGAGCGGCCCGGTCCAAGTCGCCGTCGTCCAGAACCACGGCCGCCCCTTTCCCTTCCACCTCCACGGTCACCGGTAGCCCCTCCATGGCCGCCCATCCGGCCACCCGTCGGGCACCCTCGACACCACCTCTGAAGTGGACCCGGTCCGCGCCGGATCGGACCAGAGCCTCCACTGCGGGCCAGCGACCCTGGACCACGTTCACGAGCTCGTCCGGAAGCCCCGCCTCGCGGGACACCTCCTCCAGGAACCGACCCGTGAAGGGAGTGTGTTCCGAAGGTCTGACCACCACTCCGTTTCCGGCGAAGAGGGCCGCGAAAGCGGGACCCGCGATGGAGGCGAATGGTGCCGTCCAAGACCCCACCACGGCCACGACCCCGAACGGGTCCCGATGAATCCGCCCGCTCTTCCAGACGAGCCCCCCGAGGGAAACTCTGCGAGAAGCGAGAACCTTCGGTGCCCGTCGCTCCCACCGGGCCAGGGTGTTCAGCACCACCATCCCTTCCGCCACCGCTTCCACCTCGGGCCGCCCCGTCTCCTGTACGATCAGATCGACCACGTCCTCCATCCGCTCGGTCAACCCTTCGCGGAGACCGGACAGGAGTCGACTACGATGATCAGGGTCGAGAGCGCCCCACCCCTCCTGGCTCCTCCGGCACGCCTCCACCGCCCGACCGACGGCCTCGTCGGAGGAAACGGGAACGCGACCCACCGGGTGGCCGTCGGAGGGACTACGAATTTCCAAGTGTTCCCCTCCCGAGGGCGCGGTGGGACGGTGGGCCCGCGGTCCGGGAGTCATGGCCACGGATCCGGGAGAACACCCTGCGGATCGAAGGCCGACCGAAGGCCTTCCACGATCCTCCCCCGAGCACCCGCGTCCGAGGAGGGCCCGCGTCCGGTCGAGCCGGCGGGGAGGAGGCCGGTGGGTCCCACGACCCGGACGCTCCCGGCTGCTCTGAGGGCCGACTCGGGGACGAGCTCCGGAGGAGCCGGGGAGCCTTCACCCGGCTCTCGGACGTCGGAACCCTGACCGGGGATCCCCCACCGAACCGAGCCCGTCGTCCCGCTCACGTGGATCCAGAAACCTCCCTCCGGACCCGCTTCCTGCAGGGCGGAGTGGAGTCCGTCGGCCACCTCCACCGACCGGGAAGGCAGGACGCCGGCCCGGCCCCTCCACCCCACCGCGCCTTCCCGCTCGGCGGCCCGGTGAAAGAAGCGGGCGCTTTCCCGGTTGTCGAGGGACACCCCCGAACCCTCCCCGGCGGGTTCCACCCGCTCCGAGAGCTCGCGGACGGTCCGGTTCGCGGCGGTGGCCGAGCCCGTGACGCGAACGGCCAGGACCATCGGCGGCGCCGGCGAGAGAATGGAGGGGTCGGGCGGCGGCACGAAGAGTTCGGCCGCAGCCAACGGATAGGGAAAGCTCCGGATCCGTGTGAGGGCCGAAGCGGCCTGGTCCATGTCCTTCAGGGGGAGGGCCCAGGTACGATCCACCTCGGGAAGGGGGTGGAGGCGGAGCGCCGCTTCCGTGATCACCCCCAATGTGCCCCGGCTCCCCACCGCCAGGCGCACCAGGTCGAACCCGGCCACATTCTTCACCACGTCGCCACCGAGCCGGAGGACCCTTCCGTCCCCGGTCACCAGGACGAGCCCGAGAACCTGGTCCCGAGGCCTGCCGAAGCCCGCCGCGAGAGGCCCTGCCGCACCCGAGGCCAGGACGCCTCCCAGGCTCCGCGCCTCCCCCCCCGGCGGATCCAGGGCGAGCCTTTGCCCCTCCGCCTCCAGCCTGTCTCCCAGCTGACCCAGCGTCGAGCCGGCCCCGGCTCGGATCGTAAGGTTCGACGGCTCGTAGTCCACCAGCCGCTGAAGGCGGGACGTGCTCAGGACGACGAGAGGGCGTTCCCGGAGGACCGGGCCCTCCACCTCGGGTCCTCGCCCTGCAGGAGCGACGGTCCATCCTTCCCGGCCGGCCACCCGAAGCAGAGCCGCCACCTCCTCGTCATTTCCAGGAAGGGCCACCGCGTCGGGCCGTCGCCCACCCACCCACCATCCGGTTCGGTCCTCCGGGTCCTCTACACCCTCGCTCGTCAGGAGGGACTCGACCGTCGCCGCCACCGCCGCGTCAGCCAACGGATGGCTCTCGGGGTCCGCCGTCGCCGGCTCGGACCCAGTCAGGGAGAACCTTGCCGGGGTTGCAGACGCCTGTCGGATCGAAGACCCGGCGGACCGACTCCATCGCCTCCAGGACCTGCCGGCTATAGATGAGCTCCATGTACTGCCGCTTGTCCACACCCACGCCGTGCTCCCCGGTGATGGTCCCGCCGGCCTCCACGCATACTCCCATGATCTCCCGGGACGCTCGTTCCACTCGGGCCAGCACGGCCTCGTCCCTCCGGTCGAAGAGGATGTTCGGGTGGAGGTTTCCATCTCCGGCGTGGAAGACGTTGGCCACCGTCAGCCCGTAGCGCTCGCCGATCTCCACGATTCGACGGAGGACCTCCGGGAGCTTCGTCCGGGGCACGGTGGCGTCCTGGACCAGAAGATCCGGGGCGATCCGCCCCATGGCACCGAAAGCCTTCTTCCTTCCCTTCCAGAGGGCGGCCCGCTCCGCCTCCGACGCCGCCCGGCGGACCTCCCGGGCACCCTCGGCCCGGCAGCTCTCCTCCGCCGCCGTCAGCTCCTCCTCCAGCGCCTCCTCGATCCCGTCGAACTCCACCACCAGCGCCGCTTCCGCATCCGTGGGATAACCGGCCGCGAAGATGCTCGACTCCACGGCTCGGATCGTCTCTCCGTCGATGATCTCCAGGGCGGCGGGGAGGAGGCCTCGGACGAGGATCCGTGTCACGGCCCGTGCTGCCGACTCCAGATCCTCGAAGATCGCCAGAAGGGCCCTGGCTCCCTCGGGAGCCGGGACCAGCGCCACCTCGATCTCGGTGGCCACCCCCAGGCACCCCTCCGATCCCACGAACAGGCCCACCAGGTCGTAGGTCTCTCCCTCCTCACCTCCCAGCCCGCCGAAGCGGACTCGCTCCCCGTCCGGGAGGGCCACTTCCAAGCCGGTGATGTACCGGGACGTCACCCCGTACTTCAGGCAGTGGGGCCCGCCGGAGTTCTCGGCCACGTTTCCGCCGATGGTGCAGGCGGTCTGGGACGACGGATCGGGAGCGTAGATGAGGCCGTGCGGAAGGGTGGCGGCGGTCAGGTCGGTGTTCACCACGCCGGGCTCGATGCGGGCCCTCCGGTTTTCCGGGTCCACCTCCAGGATCCGGTTCATCCGGGTGGTCGCCACCACCACGGCGCCGTCGACCGCCAGCGCGCCCCCGGAGAGACCGGTCCCGGCTCCCCGGGCCACGAAGGGCCGGCCATCTCCGTGAATAGCCGCCAGGACCCGACTCACCTCTTCGGCGTTCCGGGGGAGGATCACCGCCGACGGCGGAAAGCGATACTGGGTCAACCCGTCGGATTCATAGACCAGGAGCCGCTCCGGGTCGGCCAAGACCCCCCTCTCTCCCACCACGGAGCGAAGCTCGGAGAGGAGGTGGTCCGAAAGTGGCTCGGCGGCGGTGGCGGGCTGCACGGTCATCCCTCTCCCGGGTGTCGCTCCCCTGACTCCAGGTGATGGAGTATCGCCTGGACGCTCTGGACCGCCGCCGCCCGGAGGGCCTCCGGCAGCTCGGCTCCGTAAACCCGTCCGGTGAGCTCTTGGGCGTCCGCGGAAGGGTGGGCCGCCGCCAACTCCTCCACCTGGCGGATCCGGTCCAGGCGGTGCCTCCGGAAGAGCCGGATCCGCTCAGCAGGATCCTCGACGGGGGGGCCGTGAGCCGAGTAGAGGCGCCGGGGGCTCAGGGCCTCGATCCGGTTCAAGGATTCCAGGTAGTCGGCCACGCAGCCGGGGTATTCCCCGACCCAGGTGGTCTCTCCCTCCCCAAGTATCACGTCGCCTACGAAGACCGCTTCGGCCTCCGGCCAATGGAACACCACGTGGTCCGGCGAGTGCCCGGAGGCGGCCACCGCCACCAGCTCTCCCGCATCCGTTGTCCAGCGGTCTCCCGCGGCCAGGGGCTTGTCCGCACCTGCACCGGGACCGCTGAACGAGGTCCCGAGACGCCGGGCCAGGGCAGGGGCCCCCCCGGCATGGTCCGGATGGTGATGGGTTACGAGAACGTGAACCCGCCGGGCGCCCAGGACCTCCTGGGCCACCGCCTCCGAATGACTTTCGTCGTCGGGGCCGGGATCCACTACGACCACATCGTCGACTCCGACGATGTACGTGCGCGTCCCGTCCAGGGTGAACGGGCCGGGGTTGTCGGCTCGAACGACGCGGGGCTCGAGCACGGAGGCGAGCTCCCGCCTAGCGGCGCTCGGCCATGAGCTGCTCGGCCAACTTGTCCGCCACCGCCTGGAGAGCCTCTTCGTCCTCTTCGGTAAAGGCCTTCGGCTCCTCGCTGTCGATGTCGAGCTGACCGAAGATCTCGTCACCGGCGCGGATGAGCACCACCATTTCCGACTCGACCTCGGGAGAACACTCCAGATAGTTGTCCAGCTCGGCCACGTTCGGGATGTTCAGGTTCCGGCCCTCGGCCACGGCGGTCCCGCAGACCCCCGTACCCACGGGTATTTTCGAGTGGATGGTGGGTGAACCCACATAGTTGTGCAGCCACAGCTCGTCGGCATCCTGATTGAGGAGGTACACACCCACCCAGTCGAAGCGGTCGTCCGACTCTTCGATTCTCTTCACGGCGGTCCGCAGCAGCGCGTCGGAGAGGTACCCCTCATCCCGCATCTCCTGCAGCTCCTTCACGAGCTCGGTGGCGTTCAACATGCGTCCGGTTCACTCCTCGACGTGGTGGATCCTCCGGCTAGCCCGGGGAATGGGGGCGAGGTTGGAGCCTCCCGCTCCCGGGACCGTAGGCGAAAACAGTGGTCTAGCTTATCCAAGGGCCGTGGCCGAGTCAACGCGAAGAGGGACGTGGCCGGCGGCTCACCGTCCGCACCCCTGCTCCTATCCGATTCACCGTTTCCGGCTTCCGGCGAGAGGTTTCCGGGGAGCCGTGCACGTCGACCCGACGTTCCACCGACTTGAGCGATCGGACCCCGGGTGGGATCTTCCCCGGGTGGGGGCTCGGCTGAGGCTTCGGGTGAGCTCCCGTTTCGTCGCCCCGCAGGAGGCGGCCCGAATATGGCGCGCAATCGGTTTTCGACCTTCGCCTGGGGCGTGTTCGCCTACGGCGTCCTGGTGATCCTCTGGGGGTACTTCCTCCGGATCTCCCGGTCGGGGGACGGGTGCGGAACCGACTGGCCCCTCTGCCACGGCGCCCTGGTACCCCAGACGCCGGCCTTTCCCACCCTGGTCGAGTACGCCCACCGGTTCTCCTCGGGGATCGTCCTCCTCCTGGTAGCCGCCATGGTCGTCTGGGCCTTCCGAGCCTATCCCCGGGGCCACGTGGTGCGACCGGCGGCGGCGGTGACGCTCCTCCTCACCGTGACCGAGTCGTTGTTCGGAGCGTTCCTGGTCGTCTTCGGACTCGTGGCCGACGACGCATCCCTGGCCCGGGTTCTCATCCGGCCGTTCCACGTGACGAACACGTTCCTGCTCCTGGGTGCTTTGGCCCTCACACCCTGGTGGGCATCCCGCCCGCCTGTGACCCGCCTCCGGCTCCCGCAGGGCGACACCCTCCCGGTCCTGGGAGGGGCCTTCCTCCTCCTGCTGCTGGGCTGGACCGGGTCGTGGACGGGTCTGGCAAACGCGGCCTTTCCCGCCGAATCACTCCAAGGGGGGCTGACCCAGTACCTCCATCCGGAGCACTTCCTGGTCCACCTCCGGGTGACCCATCCGGTCGTCGCCGTAGCGGGAATCGTCGCCCTGGCATGGCTGGGGCTCCGGTTCCGAAGCCGGGGAGGCATCCTGGCTCCCCTGGGTCTGGCGCTGACGATCGCAGCGGGGCTTCAAGCCCTGGTGGGGCCTCTGGCCGTCCTCTTGCGGGAGGCCATCAGCACCCGCCTCCTCCACCTCCTCCTGGCCGACGCCGCCTGGGTCCTCCTCCTCTTCTCGGCGGCTGTCCTGGCCGGCGAGGGGACGAGAACGATAGTAACCGGACCGGGGGGAGGAAGCTCGGATTCCGGAGGGGAGGGGGCCGGAACGGGCGGAGCCGGGGGGGGAACCGGAGGCGAGAGGGTCGGACCGGGCGGAGGTCCGGACGCCGGACAGCCAGGGCGAGCCCCCCGAATCACCGCCGGCTGAAGTCCACCCCCTCCTCCAGGTTGCGGATGAAGGCGGCGATGAGGCGGGCCGTCCGATCCAGATCCCCGACGCTCACCACTTCGTTGGGGGAGTGCATATACCGGTTCGGGATGGAGATGAGGCCGGTAGGGATCCCGCTCCGGGCCAGGAAGATGGCATCGGCGTCCGTATGCGTCGCCCTGGGGGCGGCCCGTACCGAGTAGGCGATCCCCTCCTCCTCTGCGGCGGAGCGGAGGGCCTCGAACACCCCCGGGTGCGTTACGGAGCCCCGGGTGAGGGTGGGCCCCCCACCCACCTTGGCCTCGCCGAGCTCCTTCTTGTTCGTGTCGGGAACGTCCGTGCTGAAGGTCACGTCCACGACCAACGCCACGTCGGGATCCAGGGAGTACGCCGAGCTCCTGGCCCCTCCTCCCGAGGTCCCGATCTCCTCCTGGGTGGTGGCCACGGCCACCGTCCCCGCCGCAGGCGCCGGGGACTCGGCCAGAATCCGAAGAGCCTCGAGAACCACGTACGCGCCCACCCGGTTATCGATGGCCCGGGACGCGATCCGATCCCCGGCCAGCCTGAGGAAGGGGGCGGCGAGAACGATGGGATCGCCGATCCCGACTCCCATCTCCGTCACCTCGTCCCGACTCTCGGCGCCCAGATCCACCCAGAGGTCCCGGGGCTCGGTCACCTTCTTCCGCTCCTCGGGCTTCATGAGGTGGATGGGCTTCTTCCCCATGACCCCCGCCACCTCCCCGTCCCGACCCAGGACCCGGACGCGCTGCGCCACAAGAACCTGCGGGTCCCAACCCCCGATGGGATCCACGTAGAGGAACCCGTCGTCGTCCACGTAGGTGACCTGGAGTCCGATCTCGTCCACATGGCCGGCCAACATGACCCGGGGTCTCCGGTCCTCGGCCACGGCGGCGAAGGAGTTGCCCGTAACGTCGCTCCAGACACGGTCGGCGAACCCCTCCGCCTCGGCTCGCCAGACCCGGGCCGGCGCGCTCTCGAAGCCGGACGGACCAGGAGCCTCCAATAGGCGCTCCAAAAAGCTGGGTCCCTCAGCGCTCATCCCTTTCCCTCCCCAGGGGTCCGTATTCCACATTCGAGTCCAGTGGGCGACTCCGGAGAATCGTCACCTGGACCTCGCCCTCTTCCACCTGTCGCCTCAACCTCCGCAGGATCACGTCCTGGATCCGGCGGCGGGTGAACGGAACGAGGAGAGCGAACCCCAAGATGTCCGTCAGGATCCCGGGAGTCAGGAGCACGGCCCCGCCCACCAGGACGCAGGCGCCGTCCAGGACGGCCCTTCCCGGCATCCGTCCCGCCGCCACCTCCGTCTGCAGAGCGTGGAGAACCCGGAAGCCCTCGGAACGGGCCAGGGCCGCTCCCGCCAAGCCGGTGGAGACCACAATGGCCAGGGTGGGCCACAATCCGATCCAGCGCCCCACTTGGATGAGGAGCGCCAGCTCCACCAGCGGTAAGCCGACGAAGAGGACGAAGAGTCTGAGAAGCATTGACCAACCGCGCTTCGCCCGCCTCGGAACCGGAATTCGGGGTTCCCATCGGTGGCGGGCCCGTGCACCGACGGGAGAAGGGGTTTACACCGCGATCGCCATCACGGCACATTAGTGAGTTCCGAGCCCGCCGTCAGGGGGGCGGTGGAACGCGCGAGATTTCGTCCCGTGCACCTCTGCAAGGCCCAAGGCCATGACCATCGAGAAGACCTACTTCCGGAAGGGCTTCGGTCTCAAGAACGAAGTTCGGCCCGTCATCGAAGCCGAGTACCAGTCCGGCTTGGTCGAGGAGATTCGGGCGCACGGGTACCGGCAGAGCTTCGGGGACGTGACCGTCCGGCTGGCCGAAGAATTCGGCTTCTGCTACGGCGTGGACCGGGCCGTGGACTACGCGTACGAGACCCGCCTGAAGTTCCCGGAGAAGCGGGTCTACCTGGTGGGGGAGATCATCCACAACCCCCACGTGAACCGTCGCATGACGGACATGGAGATCGAGTTCATCTACCCCGACGAGGAGGGACGCTTCGACTTCTCCCACGTCACGGAGGAGGACGTGGTCCTCATACCGGCCTTTGGAGTCACTATGGAGGCCTTTCAGGACCTGAAGAAGATCGGATGCGTCCTGGTGGACACCACCTGCGGATCCGTGCTCCTCGTCTGGAAGCGGGTGGAGAGCTACGCGAAAGACGGGTTCACGGCCATCATTCACGGGAAGTACACCCACGAGGAGAGCCGGGCCACGGCGTCGCAGGTCAACAAACACCCCAAGGGCAAGTACCTCATCGTGCGGGACATGGAGGAAGCCGAGCTGGTCTGCGACTACATCGCCGATCGGCCGGGCCGGCTCTCCCGGGATGAGTTCCAGGAACGCTTCGGCGTGAAGTCCTCACCGGGATTCGATCCCGACCGCGACCTGGAGCGGTTCGGGGTGGCCAACCAGACCACCATGCTGGCCAACGAATCCATGGCCATCGGCGAAAAGCTCCGACAGGCGCTCCTGGAAGCCCGGGGCCCGGAGTACGTGGAAGAGAACTTCCGATCCTTCGGTACGATCTGCTCGGCCACCCAGGAACGCCAGGATGCGGTGGTGAAAATGATGGAGGACCCGCCGGACGTGATGATCGTCATCGGCGGCTACAACTCCTCGAACACGAACCATCTGGCCCATATGTGCCGGCAGCACACACGGACCTTCCACATCGAGGACTCCACGTGCGTGGACGCCGAATCCGGGGTGATCCGGCACAAGGCCGAGCTGGCGGTGGAAGCTCCGGAGATGGAGGAAAGGGATTGGCTCCCGGACGGTCCGTTCGAGCTCGGGATCACGGCAGGCGCCTCCACCCCGAACAACAAGATCGGTGACGCCCTGCTCCGGGTCCTCCGCATCCGGGGGATCGCCGAGCCCGAGCTGGGCGCCGGGGTCGCCGAGGGGGAGACCCTGACCCCCTGACGGGGGGCGTCGCCGCCCAGGGGAACGACCCGGGCCGGCAGAGCCTCAGGCCCCCTCTTCCTCCAGCACCTCTTCTTCCACCTCCGCCAGTCCCGTACCCAGCTTCTTCAGGAGCCGGCGGAGCGCTTCCTGCTCGCCCGCGTCCAGATGGGAGACGATCTCACGGACATAGGACGCGTGCCCCGGAAAGACCCGCGAGATGAGAGCTCGACCCTCCGGTGTGAGCTTCGCCTGGATCACCCGTCGGTCTTCGTTCGAGCGGTCCCTGTAGACCAGCCCCTGCTCCTCCAGGCGGTCCATGACGTAGGTGACGTTTCCACCGGTTACGAGGAGCTTCTCGGCCAGCTCGCCCAGGGAAAGGGGACCCAGGTGGTGGAGGGCTTCCAGGATGCCGAACTGGGGGATGGTGAGGCCGTAGTCCAGGATCTTGGCACCCACCACGCGGGAAAAGGTGGAGTAGCACCGAGCCAAGGCGATCCAGAGGCGGAGGGCTCGCTCCTCCTCCTCGGACCAGGTCCGCTTGGCCGGGACCTCCTCCATCGTGCTGTCATTCGAAGTCCGGTCTTCCATCCAGCTCCGCCCGATCCCCTAGTGTTTCTCGACCTCGGCGAGTCGTCGGGACCCCCCATCTCTCCAGGTGTTCCCATGACGGAAGACTCCGGGCCCTTCCAGGATCCCGCCCCTCCGAACGCCCCCAGCCCCTAGATGTGGATCGGTCGACCCAGCGAGGCCAGAGCCGCTTCCGCCACCGCCTCCGAGAGGGTCGGGTGCGGATGGATCGCCTTCTCCATCTCCTCGGCCGTGGTCTCGAGATGCCTGCCCACCACGAATTCGGCGATGAGCTCGGTGGCATGGGGACCGATGATATGGGCTCCCAGCACCTCCGAGTAGGTCTTGTCCCGGACCACCTTCAGGAAGCCGTCGGAGTCCCCGGCAGCCAGAGCCCGTCCATTGCCCACCCATGGGAACCGGCCCACTTCCACGTCGTGGCCGGCCTCCCGGGCCTGTGCTTCGGTCAGGCCCACCGAAGCCACCTCCGGGTGGCAGTACGTGCAGTTCGGAATGTTCCGGTAGTCCACCGTTCCGTGGCCCTCCCCGGCGATGTGCTCCACACAGACGATCCCCTCGTGAGACGCCTTGTGGGCCAGGAGAGCGCCACCGGCGCAATCGCCTACCGCGTAGACCCCATCCACGTTCGTCCGCATCCGGTCATCCACCTGGATGAAGCCCCCGTCATCGGTCTCCACCCCGACCGAATCCAGGCCCAGGTCCTCGGTGTTGGGCACGCGCCCCACCGCGGCCAGCACCCTGTCGAACTCGAGAACCTTTTCCTCCCCGTCCGAGTCCTCCAAGGTCAACCGTACCCCCGAATCGGTGTACTCGGAGCTCCCCAGTCGAGCGCCGGTCAGGATCTCCATCCCGCGCTTCTTGAAGGACTTCTCCAGGTGGGCCGAGATGTCCTCGTCCTCCACGGGAAGGACCCGGTCCAGGGCCTCGATTATCGTGACCTCGCTGCCGTACGCGTCGAAGATGTCGGCGAACTCCACGCCGATGGCTCCGGCTCCCACGATTCCCAGGGTACCCGGCGCCTCCTTCTGAAAAAGGGCATCGTCGGACGACCAGATCCGGTCGCCGTCGATTTCGAGCATGGGGAGGCTCCTGGGCCGGGCGCCTGTGGCGAGCAGGATGTGGGGAGCTCGATACCGCCCTCCGTCCTCACCCTCGACCTCCACCACACCCTTGTCGGCCAGGCGGCCGAAGCCCTGCAGGTGGGTGATCTTGTTCTTCTTGAAGAGCCCCGTCACTCCCTTGTTGAGCTGGTCCGCCACCTTGCGGCTCCGCTCCTGGGCCGGTCCCAGGGAAACCGAGAAATCCCCCACATCGATCCCGTGGCCCTCGGCCTTGGCCAGTTCGTTCACGGCCAGGGCGCTCGTGAGCAGCGCCTTGGTGGGGATGCACCCGATATTGAGGCAGACCCCTCCGAGTTTCTCGGTCTCCACGCAAGCCACGTTCATGCCGAGCTGGGCTGCGCGGATCGCCCCCACATACCCCCCGGGCCCGCTCCCCACCACGATCAGATCGAAGCTCTCGCCGTCCTTCCCGTTTTCAGCCACGCTCCACCTCGCTCCTTATGGGTCTCGATGGGTCTCGCCCCGACCCGGGGCCCAGATCCTGCCGCGGACGCGGCCACAAGTTAGAGGCGGTGCCCCGGCCTGCCAACCCTGACTTCGGACCGCCGAGAGAGAGCATGCGGATGACTCGGAGGGGTCGCTTCTCACGGGGGTTCCGACGGGTGGTGACCTGGGGGCCCCGAGGGATCGAGTGTCCCACCGGGGTTCCGTACCGGCGCTGAGGCCGGCGGTCACACAAGGGCCAGGAACGGCTCCTCCAGGATTCCCTTCAGGGTGCGGAGGAAGCGGGAGCCCTGGGCGCCGTCGATGACCCTGTGATCGCAGCTCATCGTCATCTTCATCCGGGGGCGCACGACCACCTGCCCGTCCTCCGCCACCGGCCTTTCCTCCACGGCGCCTACCGCCAGGATCCCCGCCTCGGGAGGGTTGATCACGGCTGTGAACTCCTCGATGCCAAACATTCCCAGGTTGGAGACGGAGAACGTGGCACCCGTGTATTCCTCCGGCTGGAGCTTCTTCTCCCGGGCGCGGCCGGCCAGCTCCCGAACCTCCCGGGAGATCTCCGCCACCCCCTTCGCCTGGGCGTCCCGAACCACCGGGGTGATGAGACCGTCGTCGATGGCCACGGCCACCCCCAGGTGGACCCGATTGAACCGGCGCACATGGTCCTCACCCCAGTGGGCGTTGCACTCGGGGTGGCGGGCCAGGGCGGCGGCGGTGGCCTTGAGGATCATGTCGTTGAAGGAGATCCGAGGGCCGTCGTCCCCCAGGGCCTCGTTGATCCGCCCCCGGGCGTCCGTGGCCCGGGACATGTCCACGTCCATGGTGAGGAAGAAGTGGGGCACGGGCCCGATGGACTGGACCAGCCGCTTGGCGATCGCCTTCCTCATCTGCGAGAGGGGGACATCCTCGTGCTCGGGGCCCGCTACCCCGGCCGGGGCGGCGGCGGCCACACCCTCT
>SKSR01000104.1 GCA_007122885.1 Gemmatimonadota bacterium | reverse complement strand
CCGGATGGCCCCGACGGGGGACAGGTGGGTTCGGCGCCCGACCGAGAACTCGGAGAGCATGAGGGGAATGCCGATCAGAGCGATGAGGATCACGTACAGAAGGACGAAGGCGGCCCCACCCCCTTCGGAGGCCACGTAGGAGAAGCGCCACATATTCCCCAACCCCACGGCGCTCCCCACAGCCGCCAGGATGAAGCCCAGGCGGGTCCCCCAGATCTCCCGTCCTCCTCCGTCCCCGGTCCCTCCAGTCGGCTGAGCCACGGTCCACCCTCCGCTCGTTGCGGTTCCCTTGTCCCCGGCTCCCTTCACGGGTCCCGGCGTGCTCCGGAGGGCCGAGGTGCAGGGCCGCCCACCCTCCGACGCACGGGCCGGGGCAAAGAGACGTTACCCGTCGCCGGCCGTCAAGGACGACGGTACCAGAAGGATCAACCCTCCACCAGAGCTACGATCCGGAGCGGTCCTCCCGTCCCCCCTTCTAGCTTCATGGGCAAGGCGACCACCACGCTCCCGGTCGGGGGGAGGCGCTCCAGATTGGCCACGTTCTCCAGGGCGGGGACGTTCGCCTTCGAGAGAATCCTATGGCTCTCGAATCGAATGGATGGTCCATGGTCGATGCTAGGGGTATCGATCCCCACCAACGCCACGTCCCGTTCCTCCACCAGCCACCGGGCGGCTTCGGGATGGAGCCCGGGAAAAGCGAGCTCGGCCACCGCCTCCTCACCGGTCCGATCCGTTCCCATGTATGCTTCGGCGTCCGGCCAGAGCCGGGACCGATCCGTGAACAGGAGGAGGATCGCCCCCTCGGGGATGAATCCGTGATCGGCCTCCCACCGTTCCAGCTCCTCCGACGTGACCCTGTGGTTCACGTCGGCCGCGGCGGCATCGGAGACGTCCACGACCACTCCCGGGCCCACGAATCGATCCACCGGGATGTCGGTGGTCGTCCAACTCCCCTCGGCGAAGTGGATCGGGGCGTCCAGGTGCGTGCCTCCGTGCTCGGGCCCGGAGAAGTTTCGCGCCGAATAGTAGTAGCCCTCCTCCGTGACCCCTTCGAAGACGACTTCGAATTCGAAGGGGTCGGAGGTGGGCCAAACCAGCGTCTCCTCCGACACGGGATGGGTCAGATCCACCACGTCGGCAGCGGCCACCTGCTCCAGGAGGGCGCCGGGCGCACCTTCGGAAACCTCCGGGGTAGTGCCCTGGCCTCCATCACACGCTGTCAGCGTCGAGAGGAGCAGAGTGGCCGCCGTCAGGGCGGTGCATGTCCCGTGGCGCGTGAGCCCCGGGGCGACGTTGCGTTCGAGCATGGGATAGGGCCTCCGAGTCGAGGAAAGGGCTACGGGGGCTCTCGGCCCCCCGGTCGGGGGTGGCTCCGGAGCATGGATCGAAGGGAAGGTACCCTTCTGCTTCCATCCGGGCTCTCATTTGCCTTAGTATTAAAGAAACCGTGTGCCCCTGTCGGGTGCGGGTGTCGACACCGGAGCCTGCGGACCCGAGTTACTCATTATTTCCAGCAGAGAGGCGGAGTCGATGATCCAAGACCTCCTCAATCGAGAAACCCCCAAGCGTCCCTCTTCCCTCCGGTTCGACGGCCGAGTCCTTCTGCTGCTGGACGACGCGGAGCTGATGGATCGTCAGCTTCACCAGGGAGAGGACCTGGAGCTCACCGACGAGCTGAAGGCGAAGCTCCGGGACCAGATCTCCACCGACGAGATCACCCCCGCCTACATCTGCTACTTCTACGACGAGACCCTCGGGGAATTCCCCTATCTGGGCCTCCGCGTGAAGGACCCGCAGACCGGCGAACACGTCTTCCCCGTCAAGCGGGGAAGCGTGAAGAACGGTGGTTTCGTCTGCTCGGCGGCCGGCAAGCGGCGAGGGAAGGGATCCAGCCGGGAACAGAGTCCCTATGCGGAGCTCATGGCCGGGGTGCAGGTGGTCGTGGCCGAAAGCATCGAACGGATCTACCGGGAAAACTGTCAGAACCTGGGAATGCTCACGACCACCGACTTCGGGGTCATCGAGCGCATCCGCAACGGGGAGGACATCCCGTTGGAGGAGTTCACCCGGGGTACGGATCAAATCACCCGGGAGATCGTGGAGTACGGGGGCCTCTTCGAGTACAACGTGGCCCGGCTCCAGGGGAAGGTTTCCGCTCTCCTCCCCGAGTCCCTGGGCGGAGAACGCTCCGCCCCCGAGGGAGGACCCGCGGAAGCCCACGACGCCGATGAGCTCCGGCAGCTCCGCGGAAGCGGGGAGGAATCGGCCTCGGACGAAGACCAGGTGGTGAACCAGCTCGAGGCCACCTCCCGCCCCACGAACGCGCCGGATCTGGCCGAAGGGATGGAGGACGTGATGGGGGACGGCAACGGACGCCCCATGACGTTGGCCGAGAAGATCTTCGCTCGCCACTGGGTGGTGGACGCGTCGGCTCAGGATGTGGGTGTGCCGTGGGTCCGCCCCGGGGAAGCCGGGTTTTTCCGTACCGACATTCGGTTCTCCCACGAGTACGTCACGCCCATGGCCGCCATATTCTTCGAAGCCAAGGTGGGTCGAGACGGAAACGTGGTGGACCCGGACACGGTCCTCTTCTTCAGGGACCACCTGACCTTCCTCCACAAGGTCATGAGCCAGGAGCGCATCGAGGAAGGGCTCCTGGAGGTAGCCAACGAGCTGGAGAAGAAGCAGCGCGAGTTCTCGGAACGACAGGGAATCCGCCTCTACGGCGAGCAGATGGGCCATCGGATGGGCTCCGAAGCCATCTGCCACTCGAAGATTCTGGAAGAGTACGCGGAGCCGGGCATGCTTATCATCGGCTCCGACTCCCACACTCCGCACGCCGGAGCCATCGGCTGCGTGGCCTTCGGCGTGGGAACCACCGCGATCTTCAACTCCTGGATCACGAAGGACGTTCGGGTCCGGGTTCCCCCGTCCTTCAAGGTGGAAGTGAAGGGCACACCTCCGGGGAACGTGACGGCCAAGGACTACATGTTGGAAATCCTCCGGCATCCGTACATCCGGGACGGACACGCCATCGGACAGGTGATCGAGTACGCCGGCGACGCGGTGGAAGCCCTTTCGGTGGATGAACGCGCCACGATGACCAACATGGCCGCCGAGGTGGGCGCCTTCACGGGAATCGTGGGAGCGGATGACAAGGCGGTGGAGTACTTGGTGAACGAGCGGGGCATGGAGCGGGAGCGGGCGGAGGAGCTCTGCCGTGACATGCAGTCGGATCCGGATGCCCAATACGTGAAGGTCATCGAGATCGACGCCTCCCAGATCCGTCCGATGGCGGCCCTCCCCGGAGATCCAGGGAACGGGGTGGCCGTGGACGAGCTGGAGGAGGAGAAGATCCGGATCGACATCGCCTATGCCGGCTCGTGCACGGCGGGCAAGAAGGAGGACATGGACATGTACGCCGCCGTCTTCAAGGAGGCGTACGAAGACCGGGGCCTCCGGATCCACCCAGACGTCCGGTGCTACATTCAGTGCGGGTCCCTGGAGGTCCGCCGGTACTGCGAGGAACAGGGATACCTGGATCTGTTCGAGAAGGTGGGCGCCGAGTTCATCGAGCCCGGCTGTGGAGCGTGCATCAACGCTGGCCCCGGCGTGACCGCCTCTCCCGACGAGGTGTCGATCTCGTCGCAGAACCGGAACTTCCCGGGGCGCTCGGGTCCCGGTCAGCTCTACCTGGCCTCTCCGTACTCGGTGGCCGCCAGCGCCTTGGCCGGCTACGTGACCTCGTGGTTCCCCGGACGTCGCATCGAGCCCATCGAGGAGAAGGAGCCCGTCCCGGCGTAGGACTGGCCGGTCCCTCCCGTTCGGGACCGACCCGTAGCCGCCCTCCTTCCCGGTAGAAACCGGGGGGGAGGGCGGGCCCGGCCGGCCCACTGACCCCTACCTTTCGAGCCGGGCTCCTGGCTCCTGGGGGACGACTCCGAAGCCGGCGTCCTCAGGGATGAGCGGAGGGCCGCTCCTCGTGGCCCCAAGGGAGGGGCGGAACCTCGACCGCGTCGGAGAGATCGAACTCCAGGTGGTGCCTCCACTCGCCGTCCCGAATCGTGCCGTACGTGTAGCGCTCGCCCGGAAGAATCTCCACCCGCCAGCCGGATAGCACGCCGTCCACTTCGCGGACGAACTCCTGCCGGTGCTCGGTCCCTTCATCGGTGGTGACGGCTCCGTACCAGGTGTTCTCCTCCTCGGTGCCGT
>SKSR01000360.1 GCA_007122885.1 Gemmatimonadota bacterium | reverse complement strand
CTCGGTTGAGAGCCAGCTCGGCCCCGATGCTGTGTTGCCGGACGAACTTCCAATCGACGCCCGCCGGCAACCGAACGATGAATGCTCCGCCACGCCCCTCGTCGGTGGCGGCCCCGAGCGCCCAGACGCCCAGTCCGGCGTAGGGTCTGAATGTCCGGCCCGAGAAGTACCGCTTCCCGGTCAGGGCTAGGGAGAAATCGCGGAAGGTCACCGTGCCCAGCGTGGCTTCGGCCGCCCAGTTCCCGCTCCTGACCTCGAAGGTCAGCCCTGCAAGGTTGGTTCCTCCCAGGGTCACTCCCACCCGGTAGCGGCCCCGGCGGGTTTCCGCCCCGGCCACCGGCTCGACGGGACGGTCCGGCTCGGCGGGAGGGGGTAGGGTGTCTGCGGAGCCGGGAGTCGGGGGGGGCGGAAGCGCGGGGTCTCCAGCCAACGCCAGGAGAAGCTGAAGGAGATGGAGGCTCTCAGCCATTGCGGCTCCGAGAACACAGGTGGGCAGTGGTCCGACTCGAAAGGGTGTCTCTTGGATCTGGCTCCTTCCGGAACGGCCGACTCAGCGGACTCAAGGTAACACCTGGACCCTTCCCGTCCACTCCGGGTTCCATGGGGGGTCCGAGGTCGCCGACCCGTCCAACCGTAACGGCGGCGCTGGGTGATCCATCCGTCGAGGCCCATGAACCTCACCTTCCTCTCGCCCCGACCAACTCGCCGCGGCCCGGTGCCGTGGTTTCTGCTGAGCGCCGGGGGGCTTCTCCTCCTGGGTCCGACCGGCTGCAATGCTCCGGATGTACCCCCGGCCCTGGCCGAAGAGCTTCCCAAGGAAGGTTGGGAATTTCTCCAGCCCGACGACATCCGGGCCGTCAGCGTGGGCGATGGTCTGGCCTACCGGAAGGTTCGTTCGGGGCAGGGGCCGTGGGAAATCCATCTCCTGGAGGTGGACTTGTCCGATTGCCGGATGGGGCTCAAGGTCGTGTCTGGTTCGAGTGGGGAAGGCCGATGGCGCGTGGTGGATTTGTTGGACGAGGTGGGGCCCACGGCCCTGGCTGGAGTGAACGGGGACTTTTTCACTCCGGAGGGGCGTCCGGCGGGAGTCGAGGCCTCCGGGGGGGCTCTTCGCTCGGGAGGCAGTAGGCCGGTCCTCGGATGGCGCCCGGGAGAGGACCCGTGGATCGGATCGGTGGAATGGACGGGAGACACGGTCCGGATCGGCAGGTGGACGCTGGTTTCCGGGCGGGCCGACGGAGTCACCGAGGTGATCGGAGGTTTCCCGGTTCTCCTGACCGATGGTGAGGAGGTGGACGGGCCCCTCGGCGGTTCCCCCGAGTTTTCCGAGGGGCGGCACCCCCGGACCGCCGTGGGCTTCGATTCCGAGAACACCGTTCTCTGGATTGCGGTGGTCGAGGGTCGGAGGGGAGGGAGCTCCCTCGGGATGACCCTGGAAGAGCTGCGCACGCTGATGAAGAGCCTCGGAGCCCGGGAGGCCATCAACCTGGACGGTGGTGGATCATCCGTCATGGTTCTGGGAAGAAGGGCCGTGAGTCGCACGGCCCAACTCGGCGGAGAGCGGGAAGTGGCCAACGCCTTGGCGGTGGTCCGCGATCCGGTTCTCTGCCGTCTCGCCGGGGTCGACGTCCCGGATGGCGAGCCCGGGCGATGAGGCCGCCGGGTCGCACCGGGTGGCCCCGCGGTCCGGAACCTGGGTTCCGCCACAGGTTCCCGACGGGGTAGCGAAGCCGAAGCGCCTTTCGCCGGTTGCCTACCTTTTCGGCTTGAGGCTTTCCAGGAACTCCTTCACCTCTTCGCGGGGCTGGCGAGTCAGGCGGTTGAACAGCCCTCCGGACGCAAGCCACGCCCCCCCGTCCAGGGTTACGCACTCCCCCGTCATGTAGCCGCTTCCGTCCGAAATCAAGTACGCTGCCATATCCGCCAGCTCCGACACGTCCCCGAAGCGCCCGAGGGGGACCCGGCTGCGGGCTTCCTCTTCCATCTCCTCCGTGGGAAGGAGGCGCTCCCAGGCTCCCTCGGTGGGAAAAGCGCCGGGCGCCATACCGTTCACCCGAATTCCGTACTCGGCCCACTCCACCGCCAGGGACCGGGTCATGGCCAGGACGCCGGCCTTGGCGGCCGCGGAAGGAATCACGAAGGCCGAGCCGGTCCATGCGTAGGTGGTCAGGATGTTGAGGATGTTGCCGGGGCGCTCAGCTTGGATCCAGCTCCGAGCCGCCTCGGCGCTCACGTGGAACGTGCCGTGGAGGACGGTCCGGACCACCGCGTCGAACCCGTTGGGAGACAGCTCCTCCGTGGGAGCGAGGAAGTTGCCCGCCGCGTTGTTCACCACCGCGTCCAGGGACCCGGCCTCCTTGCGGATCCGGTCCATGGCATCCCGGACCTCATCGGGGTCCCGGACGTCCACGGCCAGCCTGAAGACCGGCTCTCCCTCCTCCGCTTCCAATTGCTTCGCGGCCTCATCCAGCCTCTCCCGGCTGCGCCCGCAGATCGTCACTCGAGCTCCCAATTCCCGGAAGCGACGAGCCATGGCCAGGCCAAGGCCCGACCCTCCTCCGGTGATCAGGGCGTGTCGGTTCTCCAGGAGATCCGGGCGGAAGATTCCCGTCACGTCATCCTCCTCCTCTTTCCCGATGAGCCGGATACGGCCTCAGCGCTCCCACGCCACTCCCAAGCCGAAGTAGAGGCTACGGCCCGGTCCGGGCTCGAAGTAGCGGCCGCCGAAGGCGTTCACCGTGACCGAGGCGGTATAGAACCGGTCGAAGACATTCGTTACGCCGAGGAAGGGGTTCAGGCGAAGACCCGCCACCTCCGCCTCATGCAGGCCGGCCCGCAGATCCGCCAGCCAGTACGAAGGGGCCCGAGCCTCCGGAGTGTTCGCGTCGTCGGCCGGCAAGGCGTCCGTCCATTCCATCCGGAGCTCGGTGAACCACGCGTCGGGGCCGATGCGCAGGAGAGCCTCCCCCGACTGAGGGGCCAATCCCGGGATCCGGTTGTCCCGGAAGTCCTTGTCCCCTGCTTCGAACCGACGAAACCGAGCGTCGATGAGTGAGTAGGTGAGTCGGCCCGATACCACGGGGGATGGGGCCACACGAACTGCCGCCTCCAAGCCGGTCCGATTGGAGCTACCGGCGTTCCGGAAAAAGGAGCGCCCCGGGCTTCCTGGGACCTCGAAGGGGACGAGCTCATTTCTCAAGCTCGTGTGGAAGAGGGTGAGCTCATAGGCCGCCGCTCGTCCTAGCACGCCCCGGGCACCCAGCTCCGTGGTGATCCCCGCTTGGGGTTCGAGCTCCGGATTGAATCCCCCGGCTCCGTCGGGTTGATTCGCCAGCTCCGTGGTGGTGGGAGTTTCGAAGGCGGTGGAGAGGTTGGCGTAGATGCCGAATGCCCGGCTCGGGCCGTAGTGGAGCCCCAGCGAGGGGCTGGCGGAATCCAGGGTCCGGGTCCCCGAGAAGTCGGGGCGGGGCTCTCCATTTTCTCCCTCCAGCGCTCCCGCCATCCGGTCCCGGGCTTGGAACCGGATCCGGTCGTAGCGGAGGCCGGTCATCACGTCCAGGTCCCGGACGATGGGAAGGAGGGCCTGGAGGAATACGGCCCCGCCGATCACCCGCTCCCGCTGATCGAGGGTCCGTGCTCCCTCCGCACCACCATCGTTGTCGAAGTTCAGGCGGTCGTCGTTTTGGACGTCCACCTCCGCCCCCACGGCCCAGGAGAGGGGCCCGGCGCTGGTTCCGTGCTCCCCCCGGAGGAGGGCCCGGATCCCTCCGGCCATCCGGTCCACCTTCACGATGTCCGAGGGAATGGGGTTCTCCAGGTCCCGCACGATCCCGTACCCGCTCAGCTCCAGCTCCCCCGGACCCGTGGGACCGGTCCACTGCAGGCCGAGCTGGCCCTGGCGCACTTCCTTTCCGGTGTCCTGAGCCACGTTGAACGGAAAGGCCGTGCGAAGCCGGTCGTTCAGGTCCTCACGGGGGAGGGAGCCCGGATTCTCGGCCGAAAGGTCCACGTAGTTCAAGGTGGTTCGGAGGACCCCTCCCCCCAGCTCGCTGGAGACCTGGGCGTTCAGATGGTCCCGACCTCCCCGACCGTAAACGCCACCGTCGGGGTCCAGGGGATTTTCCCGGAAACCGTCCATCTCGTAGCGGGCCACGTTCAGGAGGTACCCGGTGCTTCCTACCGTGCCGGACGTGGTGCTCTGAACCCGGGACAACCCG
>SKSR01000083.1 GCA_007122885.1 Gemmatimonadota bacterium | reverse complement strand
GTAGCTGTGTCCGGTGACCCACCCAACATCGGCGGTACACCAATAGACATCCGTCTCCTTCAGATCGAAGACCCACCGGGTCGTAGCATAAACCTGGGTCATGTACCCGCCGGTGGTGTGCACCACCCCCTTCGGTGAACCGGTGGTCCCGGACGTGTAGAGAATGTAGAGTAGATCTTCCGCTTCCATCTCCTCCGCGGGACAGTGAGGCTCCGCCTCGGCCACGATCTCGTGGTACCACACGTCACGGCCCCGCTTCATCCGGGCCCCGGTCTGACGGGAAACCCCGAAACCCCGGGCCACCACCACCACATGCTCCACGGACGGACATGCCTCCACCGCCTGATCGGCATTGGCCTTGAGAGGCACCACGTCTCCTCGCCGAAAGCCCCCGTCCGCGGTGATGAGCACCTTGGCGTCGGCGTCGTTGATCCGGTCGGCCAGCGAATCGGGGCTGAACCCGCCGAAGACCACGGAGTGGGGAGCCCCGATCCGAGCGCAGGCGAGCATGGCCACGGCCGCCTCCGGGACCATGGGGAGATAGATGGCGACCCGATCGCCCCGCCCGACCCCCAACCCCTTGAGCGCGTTGGCGAAAAGCGACACCTCCCGATGGAGCTGTTGATACGTGTAGGTCCTGGTATCACCCGGCTCCCCCTCCCAGATGAGAGCAGCCTTGTTCCTCCGGGAGCCTTCCAAGTGCCGATCCAGACAATTGTACGCTGCGTTGAGACGCCCGCCGACGAACCATTCGGCATGCGGGGGCGTCCACTCGAGCACACGGTCCCACTTCCTGAACCAGTGGAGCTCCTCCGCCCAAGCCGCCCAGTAGGCCTCCGGATCCTTCTCCGCCGATGTGTAGACGGAGGGGTCGGAAACATGGGCCTGGGAGCGAAAGTCCTCCGGTGGATCGAAGACCCGCTCTTCCCGGAGAAGGTCGTCCAGGACGCCGGAACGTTCACTCATGATAGAAACCTCGGGGGCTTCGGTTGGGCTGTCGGGCCCGTCAACGGACGGACCGGAGGGAGTCCCGGGCTCGGAACAGTCCCGTTCGGGACCGAGGCGCCGGACCTGCAAGCGAGAGATTAAGGCGCCGGCAGCGAAGCGGGCAAGCCGGGAAGGCCTCGGCGCGGCTCCCCCCCCGAAACCCGGAGCGCAAGGTCGTCGCCCCAGGTGACCCACGCCATCATTCCGCCGACGTCGAACCCTCGAGGGGTTCGGAGCCCTCGAAAAGCAGGTCGCTCACCACCCGGGACCGGAGCAGGGCGTCGAAGGCGTCCACGGTCGCCCCGCTGAGCGCGGAAACCGCCGAAGCTCCGGCCTCCAGAGCCGCCGACGGCACCTGGAGCTTGAACCGGACCTCCACCTCAGCTCCCGCGGGCTCGTGATGGCCGTCCGCCAGGTGGGCCCGAAAAGTGACTGGAGCCCGATAGCCTTCGGGAAGAACGGCACGAGCGCTTCGACCCAGGCGGCCGAGGACCGACTGGACCTCCGAAAAGGAGCCCAGGACCGGACCTCCCACCGCCAAGGCCAGGTTCCCCCTGAGTCCACGGGATGTTTCGTCCAGGAAGACATCCACGCTCACGGTTTCCGGCAGATCCCCACGGTGGAAAAAAAGGTAGGCGCTCCGAGTATCCTCTCCAGCCCAACGGCCTTCGAACTCGTGGCTCGTCGTCTTCTGCAGCCCCGACAAGAGCCACCCTCGGGCCTCCACCCCGTCCCGTACGGCCTCGATGAATGGCTCCAGGGTGAGGATGGGAACGCCGGACGGTCCGGTACCGTCCATCACGGCTCGGAGCCCAGCCCCTGGCAGGAGCCCCCTCCCCCGGCTCCCCCCTGGGCCTTGGTGAACGGCCGGCGAGCGGGGCTCCGAGAACAAAAATGCGGTGAACGCGCCGGACGACTCAAATGGGAATCGAGAATCGATGTTGACACTGCTTTCCCTTCACGCTTAATTTCGTATAGTGTAGGTATTTCTATTCAGCGAGCATCCCGCTCCCTATTCGCGGCAGAGGATCCGCGGCGCTGTCGGCGCTGCCAGGTCCGAGAGCGGAGGTGGTTTTCCATGACCGAAGAAAATCGCTCGCACGACGAGGTCCTCCGTGAGGCCTTGGAGGAGCACGGGCATCGGTACACCGAACAGCGTGCCGCAGTCTACCGCTTCCTGGCGTCCACGGACAAGCACCCGACGGCGGAAGACGTTTTCCTCGCCGTCCGCAACGATGTTCCCGTCATCTCCCTCGCCACCGTGTACAAGAGTCTGGAGACGCTTGTCTCTTGCGGCTTGGCCCAGAAGCTCACCTACGGGGAGAGCAGCACCCGCTATGATGGTCGAACGGACCCGCACCATCATGCCCGCTGCCTGGCTTGCGATCGGATCGTGGACGTTCCCGGAACGCTTCCGTCGGAGGACCTGGAGGAGATGGACCGGGAGACGACCCAATTCCGGGTGACCGGGTACCGATTGGAGTTCACCGGATACTGCGCGAGCTGCCATTCGGAGGAAGCGGGAACAGCCCCGGCGTTGGCCTGACCAGGCCTGTTCGAGCCCCCCCAGTGGATTTCACCCTGGCCGAGTGATCTCCGGCCCCACACGCACGGGAGGAGATGGGTTGGCAACTACTGGATGGAAAATCGCCTTCCTGGCTTGCCTGCTGGGCGCGACCTCTTCCTTCCTCCTCCCGTGGAGCGATTCGGAACTCGCCGTCCCCCCCTCCGCGACGATTCCGGAAGGGTCCCTGGGTACCACCGAGGATTCCTCCAACGGGCAGCCAGCCGACCCGGAACCCGAATTGGCCGGTCCTCCGGGTCCCAACGAGGCCGTGGCGGACGAAGAGGCGCGCGGCTCCTCCCACCGCCTTCGCAACCAACTCGATCGGATTCTGCCGGACCACCGTTTTCCGGGTAGCGACTGGGCTCTAGTGGCCGTCTCCCTGGCGAAGGGGGACACCCTCTACTCGAGAAACGCCGACCTCCCGCTGGCACCCGCCTCCAACGCCAAGCTCCTCACGTCCGCGGCGGCGCTCCACTACCTGGGCCCCGACTTCCGCTTCCCCACGTTCCTGTTGGCTGACGGTCCTGTGGAAGACGGGGTCCTCAGAGGGGACCTCATCCTCTACGGGACAGGCGATCCGACCATCTCGGACCGCTTCCACCCGTCACGAACCCGGGTGTTCGAGGAGCTCGCCGCAGCCCTCCAGGCCCGTGGGGTGCACAGGATCGAGGGCCGGGTGATCGGGGACGGGAGCTTCTTCTCGCAAACCGGGGTGCCGGAGTCATGGGACCCGGCGAACTTCAGTAACTCCTACTCGGCTCCGGCATCGGCCCTGGCGTTCAACGAGAACGTGGTGACCCTGCGGGTGGCCCCCGGAGGAGGACCCGGCGAGCCAGCACGGATCCGAACCCTTCCGGAGGGGGCGAAGGTGGATGTGCACAACGAGGCCTCCACGGTCACGGGTAGGGCCTGGCCCCCTCTCAGCGTCGAGCGTCGGAGCTTTGATGAGCCGATCCGGGTGAGTGGTCAACTCTCCCCGGGTGCCCAGGAATCCTGGCGGGTCATTCCGGTTGGGGAGCCGGCCCTCTACACCGCCTCGGTCTTTCGGAACGTCCTTCTGCAAGCGGGGATCGTGGTGGATGGGCAGGCCCAGGGGATTCAGGACGCCCACACCTCCCGGGTCACCAATGGATCGGGTACGATCCGGGCTCCCCGTTTCCAGGATCACTCCTCAGGGCCGGAACTTCTGGCGATCCATCGCTCGCCCCCCCTTCAGGACCTCCTGGAAGTGGTCAACAAACGAAGCAACAACTTCTACTCGGAGGTCATTCTCCTCGCTCTGGGACGACTGGTTCGGGACCACGGGAGCTTTGATGGTGGCACCGCCGCCCTCCGGGGGTTTCTCGCGGGAAGAGTGGGCCTGGATACCAGCCGGATGCACATCTACGACGGCTCCGGGCTGTCCCGGGAAAACCGGATCACCGCCCGGGACCTGGTGGCCCTCCTCTCCTATATGGCCGAATCCCCCCTCGAAGAGGCCTTCTGGCAAACCCTCCCCGAGGCGGGGAGCCCCCGCGAGCTGAACCGCATGCACCGCACGGCGGCGGCCGGGAACCTGAGAGCCAAGACGGGAACCATCCGAAACGTCTCGGCCCTGAGCGGAATCGTGCACTCCGTGGACGGCGAGCCGATCCTCTTCAGCATCATCGGGAACGGGGTGTCGTCGCCGTGGGCCTTCAAGAGAGTGGAGGATCAGATCGGGGAAGAGTTGGCCCGATTCTATAGACCTGCGCCCGAGATCGTCACCGAGTAGGCCCGCACCGGCAGAGCCGGAACCGCGAGCCCTCTCCGTTAGCTCAGGGGGGCCACGCCCTCGACATTGGTCCGAGGCCTCCCCGAGGCAGGCGCCCGGCCCCCTGCGCCGCTCAAGCCTCTGCCGGCTTCCGCCCGAGGGCGGACCGAAGCCTCCTCCGAAGCTCCACCTCGGACATTGTGGTCAACGTACGCTCCGCCGTTTGTTCGCTGTTCCACCGAATTTCGGGAAGGGCGATCCCGTCCTCCTCCGATCCGTCGGCGGGCCAAACGTAAAAGTAATAACGACCTTTGAAGTCCGGTCCGGCGTGTCGGCGAACCGACGCCTTCCAGGAATGGCCGGAATGGTCTCGAAACTCTCTCATCTCTCCTCCCCGCGCTGGGTCACGTCATCATCTCGGAAGCCACGCCAACCCTCGGCGTCCCGGGGCTCCCCGTCCCTCATCCCTGGGACTTGGGTTCGGAGCCCCGGAACAGCTCGCCGAGCTCGGCCTCGCCCATCTCGTTCACGACCCGACTTCCCTCGTCCAGGCTCAAAGCCTCCAACAACGCCTGTCGGACCCCCCGGTCCGTTTCTCCCTTCGGAACGAACAGGGCATACAGGCTTCCCCAGGACTCCCTTCCCACCACCACGTCCCATTCCCTCCCCTGATCGTCCACGAACGGTCGCATGGTCTCCCCCTTTCCGGACGCTCTACAGGGCTGCCGCCGCTGAAAAAGATAGAGAAACGTAGGGTGAGGAATCTACCGCTCACCACCTACAGAGTGCTCCGGACCCGGACGGGTGTCCGGAACGCTTCGCGCCCCGGTGTCACCACCCGAAGGAGGCGCGGGGAGCTCAGGGAATTCAAAGACGATGAGGCCGTCGTCGGTGACATGGGAGCGAACGCGGAGCCCGTCCTCCATGGACTCCAGAATGCGCTCGGCGGCCGGAAGGGAAAGGTCCAACTCGTGCGCCACGGTGGTCACAGTGAGCTCCCCTCCCCTCCTAGCGGCAAGGTCCAGCACCCGGCGCTGTAGCCGGGCCATAAGCTCCTCGCGCCTGGCCTGCTTCGAGCTCCAGCCCCACCAGAAGGTCAGTGCGCCTGCGCCGGCGAGCCCTCCCCCCAACGCCAGGAGGAGCGCTTCAGCCTCACTCAACCCCAACAGGGCAAGAAAGACGGCGGTGACCACGAGGGCGGCCCCTCCCACTCGCCGTGCGCCTCCGGCGCTCGGTAGCGGCGCCGGCCTCGTATCGGGACCTTCGTGGAGCACTTGCCGGGCCCGGGACGCCCGTTCCCAATCGAGCCCGCACCCCGGGCAGATCCGGCTCCTTCGCTTCAGGAGCCAGTACGCGAGCCCTCCCACCCCGTACGTGAAGACGGTCGCCCCCACCAGAAGCAAGAAGTGGGAGGGCCGTTGAAAGTAGGGAATGCCCTCCCCGTGATATCCACAGGCCGGGCATCGAGCTACGGTCACGCTCCGTGGCACCGGCCCCTGGAACCCGGGGTCCGGGCCTTGGGAATGCCGCAGCCCCCCCGACGCCCCGCTAGGCCGGTCCGAGCCACTGCCCTCGATCATGCCTCCTCCCTGGATGATCTTTCCACGCCATTCTTTCCCCTCCTACGGATGGGGAGACAAGAGAGATTCGCCAGGAACCCACCGGGGATGCCGGACCGGGTCTCTCCCGGAGCCTCCCCGGGCTGGATGGGGGTCACGGGCGGGCCCGAAGCTCCAGGAGATCCAGGATCGGGCTCCCCGTGAGGGCCGCTTCCCCCGTCCGGACCCGGGCGAGGACGCGGATCTCCTCGAGGGGCGACAACGCCTCGAGCTCCTCGGCTCGTTCGGACGGCACGGCCACGTACACGAACAGGCGCGCCCCCTCCATGGACCGGGTCAGGAGAAAGGGCTCTCCTTCGTAGAAATCCGTTCGGACGGGCTCGGCCCGCTCCAAAGAAATGAACTGGAGCGGTAACTCCACCATCCTCCCCTGGAAACCCTCGGGGTCCTCGGCGATCTCTTCCGCGGTCACCCCCTGGAGGACCGCCCCGTCATCGCCCTCGCCGGGCCCTTGGTGGGCCAGGTCCGGGAGCCAAATCCATCCCTCCATCCGAACCCTGGCCCAGTTCCCCTCCTGCTCCAGGACCTGGAGCTGAGCGTCCGGCTCGGCTCGTCCCAAGGTGTCGCCATCAGGCTGAAGGAGGAGCGGAACCCGGCTCCCCTCCACCCGGGTCCAATCTCCCTCCTCCACCACCGGCCCTTCATCCTCGGGCTCAGGGGCTTCCTCTTCCACCGCCGGGAGAGCCGGCCCCTCCTCCTCCGGCTCATCCACCTCCGCTTCGCCGGCTACCTCCTCATCCATGGATAGGGCCGGACCCCAGACCCAAGCTTCCCGGTTCACCCGGACCCACCCGGGGATTCGCTCCACTTCCTCCAGGAGGGTCCCGGTCTCCAGTCGGGCCAGGATGCGCTCCTGAGGCTCCTCCCTGAGGTTTTCCCCTCCGGGTTCCGATACCACCAGATCGAACGCCCCTTCGTCGCGAATCTGAAGGGACCGGGTCCACACCCAACCCGCCAAGCGGACCTGGGCCCAATCTCCTTCCTCCCGCACGACCGGCAACCGGCTTCCGACCTCCACGCGCCCGAGCACCGTGCCGTCGGGCTCCGCTCGGACGTACTCCTCCTGGCTCACCTCGGCGATCTGGGCTCCCAACCCCGCGCCGGGAGCCACCAGCGCCGCCACGGAAACGACGACGGGGAGGGCCCTGAAAGGGGACGGGGGCAGAGGTCCCCCGATGTTCGTCCTGGCCGTGGCTCGGAAAGGGTTCACCGCGAAACGAAGCCCGGGAAAGATGGTACATGCATAGGGTGCGCTCCGGTGCCTGCAATCTGGATCGGGCCCGACGGAGCGTCAATTCGAAAGGGCCGTCGCCCTGGCGTTGAAGTGCGCCCCGGCGGCCGGTACCTTCCGGCACGATTCAGGACTTCGTGGCGGCCGAGGAAACTTCTCGAGAGTCCGACCCGAACGATGCCTCGCAGATCGAAGGGCTGTTGATGCGGACATCCATCCGTCCCTCCCTCGCGGTGGCGCTTCTCGCGCTCCTGGGCACCTCCGCCGCGTTGGGGGCACAGGAACGCGTTCCTTCCCCGTATCGCTTCATCGACACGAATCAGGAACTCGGAATCTTCGTATCCCAGATGGAGGCCGATCGAGGACGGTTCTCCCTCGGCCCGGGCCCGGGACTGGCCTACGGGGTCCGGTACTCCATCAAACTGGGAACCACGCCGTTGGCCTTCGAGAGCACCGGATTCGGTCTCCCGACCAACCGGCGGCTGGTGGATCCCAGCCGTCCCGAAGGTGAACGGACGGTGGGAACGGTGGACTCCTTCATCCTGGGGGCCGACATCCGGCTCCGCTTCAGCGTCACCGGCCCCAGGACGTGGAGAAACCTGAACCCCTATGTCAGCCTCGGGCTCGGCGCGGCCGGCGACCTCCGCTCCCCAGGGGACGACATCCCGGTCCGGGCCGAGGACGAGTTCCAGTTCGGACCCGCCTTCATGGCGGTCGGGAGCAGCGGGGTTCGTTGGCTCCCGTTCGACCGTCTGGGGTTCAGAGGGGAGTTGGGCCTCAACCTCTGGCGGCTGGGAAGCCCGACGGGCTTCGTCGAATTCGAGGACGCTTTGGGTCCCGTCTCGGAGAGCGAGTGGGTGGCCGTGCCCAACTTCGGCGTGGCCCTGATGTACCGGTTCTGACCACCTCCCCATGACCGAGTTCGAACAACGGAATGCCGACTGGCTCTCCTACGAGGAGGCGCTGGCCCGGATCCTTTCCCGGGCTCGCCCGCTGCCCTTGGAGTCGGTGGGCGTTTCGGACGCTCTGGGTCGATCCCTGGCCGAAGGGATCCGCAGCCCGGTGACCCTCCCGCAGCACGACAACAGTGCCATGGACGGCTATGCCGTTCGAAGCGACGACGTGGTCGGAGCGTCCCGGGAGGCACCCGTGACGCTGGGAGTGGCGGGAATCTCTCAACCAGGAGCCCCGTGGGCCGGTTCGGTGGCCTCCGGACAGGCGGTCCGGGTGATGACCGGCGGTCCCATCCCGAAGGGATGCGACGGCGTGATCCGGGTGGAGGATACCGACCGCGAAGAGTCGGAGCCCCGCCGGGTTCGTATCTTCTCCGACCGTGACCATGGCAGGCACATCCGCCCTCGCGGCGAGGACATCCAGGAAGGTGAGGAGGTTCTCCCGGCCGGCCGAACGGTGGACAGCGGAGCGCTAGCCCTCCTGAGCGCCGTCGGGGCCGACCGCATCAGGGTCACGGGGCGACCGCGAGTGGCCCTCCTTTCCACCGGGGACGAGATTGTGGGTCCCGAGGCATACGACGACGTACGAGCGGGGCGAGCCGTGCCGGACACGAACGGCCCGGCCTTGCGGGCCGGTGTGGAAGGGGCCGGAGGAACGGTGACCTGGAAGAGGATCGTACCCGACGAGACTGAAGCTCTAGCGGCGTCCTTGGAGGAAGCCTCCCGGGCGGACGTGCTCGTGACCATCGGAGGAGCCTCCATGGGCGAGTACGATCTGGTGAAGCGGGTTCTCGATCGGATGGGATTCCGGTTGGCTTTTTGGAGGATACGCGTGCGCCCCGGAACCCCCTTCAGCTTCGGTCTCCTCCCGACCGGAAGCGAAGGGGGTGGCGACACCCCGGTATTCGGTCTTCCCGGAAATCCCGTCTCCGCCTTCGTCACGTTCCACGCACTCGTTCGCCCGTTTCTCCTCCAGGTGGGCGGACACCAGCACACCGCTCGACCCATGATCCGTGGAATCTCCCAGGATCAGCTCCGGTCTCCGGCCGGGTTCACGACCTTTTCCCGGGTCCGGGTGGAGGCAAGCGGCGGCACGGGACCGTCCCGCTGGGCGATCCGTCTCACGGGCCCTCAGGGATCGGGACTGGTGAGCTCGCTGGGACGGGCGGACGGCCTGGCGGTGGTTCCGGAGGAGAGTGATGGAGTGGTCCCGGGGGAGGAGGTGGACGTCGTTCTCCTGGGAGACGGGCCGGGTTGGCCGGGGTCGCGCCCGGCTCCGGGCTGAGGAGCGTTGGCCGGTGTCCCGACTCTTCCTGGCAGCCTTGGCGGGCCTCCTCGCCGCCTCCGGCTGCTCCATTCCCCGGTGGCCCGTAGAGGGCCCCGTCACCTCGCCCTACGGGTTTCGCTGGCGGGGATTCCTCCCCGAAATCCACCGGGGCGTGGACTTGCGAGCCCCGGAGGGAACCGAGGTTCGGGCCATGATGGACGGCGGCGTTCGGTTCAGCGGAACCATGGGGGGCTACGGGCAGGTCATCTGGCTCGACCACGGACGGGACATCCTCACCGTCTACGCCCATCTGTCGGAACGGAGGGTCCGGACCAGGGACCGGGTCCGAGGAGGGGAGGTTATCGGCCTGAGCGGAATGACCGGATCTGCCACGGCGCCACACCTCCACTTCGAGGTGTGGCGCCGTGGCCAGCCCGTGGATCCGGTTCCACTACTGGGGGGCGCACCCGGAAGATGAAGTCGAGCCCCTCGGCCGGGACTCAGCTCCCCGAGCGGAGGGCCCGAATTTCCTCGGTGAGCTTGGGCAGAATCTCGAAGATGTCTCCCACCAACCCGTAGTCGGCCACCTTGAAGATGGGTGCCTCGGGATCCTTGTTGACAGCCACGATGGTTCCGGCCGTGCGCATTCCGGCCAAATGCTGGATGGCTCCCGAAATCCCCAACGCGAAATAGAGCTTCGGCGCCACCGTCTTCCCGGTTTGACCCACCTGCTCTCCGTGGGGTCGCCAGCCGGCATCGACCACGGCCCGGGAGGCTCCAAGCCCCGCGTCCGCCCCGATGGCTTCTCGCAGCTCTTCGAGCAGGTGCCAGTTCTCCGGATCCTTCATGCCCCTGCCGCCCGAAACGACAATGGATGCTTCAGCCACGTCGGGAACATCGCCGCCTTCCGCCTTGAACTCCACGACCCGGGACTTCCAGGCGGATGAGTCCACCTGGGTCTCCACCCGCTCCACGGTGCCGGCCCCACTCCGTTCCTCCGCCGCGAAGACGTTGGGGCGAAGGGAAACGAGGGTGGGAGTGCCGGTGAGCCGGACCCGGGCGAAGGCTTTCCCGGCGTAGATCGGCCGTCGGATGGAGAGCTCACCCTCCTTCACGCTGACAGCGGTAGCCTCCTGGGCCAAGGGTACGTCCAGGTGGGCCGCCAGACGGGCCGCCAGGTCCCGCCCCTCCATGGTGGCGGAAAAGAAGACCGCTCGGAAGTCGCCACTCCGAACGTGCTCGGCCAGGATCCGTGCGTACTCCTCACCCTGGTACTCGGACAGGTCACCGTTCTCCACCACACTCACCACCTGGGCTCCGAAGCGTCCCAGGTCCCCCGCACGGTCCGAAATCCCATCACCCCCGACGATGAACGCCTGGGCCTGTCCGCCCCAGGCCTCTGCAATCTCCGCCGCCGTGGAAACCACTTCGTGTCCGGCGGAACGGATCTCCCCATCCCGCTGTTCGACTACCGCCAATACATTGGCCATCACTCTTCCATCTCCCGTCGTACGTGCGCTTTCTTCGCCGTATCCGAACCGCCCCTACCGACCGAGTCTCCCAGTCTCAGAGGACCTTCGCCTCCTCCCGAAGGAGTCGGACGAGCTCGGGAACCGCTTCGGGACCTTCGCCCACGATCCTGCCAGCCTCCTTTTCGGGCGGGGGCTCGAGGGCCTCCACCACCAAAGCCGGCTCGGGAACGTCCACCTCCTTCGTGTCCAGAGGCTTCTTCTTGGCGGCCATGATCCCTTTCAGCGAAGCGTAGCGGGGCTCGAAGGGGCCTTTCGTGATGGAGAGGACGGCGGGCAGCTCCACTTCCACCACCTCGCTTCCCCCTTCCACCTCACGCTGACAGACCAGCTTGCCGTCCTGCACCTCGAATTCGGACACCCCGGTCACGCACGGGCGATCCAGAAGCGTGGCCAGCATGGGGCCCACCTGCTGCTGGTCGTCGTCCACGGCCTTGACCCCCACGAGCACCAGGGCCGGATTCGACTCTTCTACCTCCCGAGCCAGCACCTTGGCGGTTGAGAGCCCGTCCATGGTCACCTCGCCTTTGAGCAAGACCCCTCGATCCGCGCCCATGGCCAAAGCGGACCTGAGAGTCTCCTGGGACGAGTCGTCCCCCAGGCTCACCGCGGTGACCTGGCCTTCCCCCACCTTCTCTCGAGTCCGCAAGGCGGCCTCCACCGCGAACTCGTCGTAGGGGCTCACCACGTATTTGACGCCACTTGGGTCGATAGACCGGCCATCGTCGCCGATCTGGATTCGAGCTTCCGTGTCGGGCACCCGCTTCACGCAAACGAGTATGTCCACCTTCAGTCTCCTGCTGGAGTTTCCCTTGCCTCTTACGATCCGAACAACCTGCCCCTCACCCTTCCCCCCACCCCGCCGCATTGGAAGAAAACCATGCCGCCCCTCCGAGCCCGGCGCGCTTACCCCGCATACCACCATACGATCCTCGCTCTCCTGAAACGGCGGCGAATCCCGGGAGAGGGGAGACACCGAGGCCCCGGTTCAAAGGAACGGGAAGCCAGGCCTAAAGGGTCAGTCCCGCCAGGGTGAATCCGGCAGTAGCCACGCCGCCGGCGATGAGGGCGTACGGGAGCTGAGTCCGAACGTGATCGATGTGATCCGTGGCTGCCGCCATGGACGAAATGATGGTCGTGTCGCTGATAGGGGACGAGTGGTCCCCGAAGATCCCTCCGGAAAGGGCCGCTGCCAGAAACGGAGCCACCGGAAGCCCCATGGTCTCCGCAGCCGGAACCACGATGGGAAGCATGATGGCGAAGGTTCCCCAGCTCGTCCCGGTGGAAAATGCGATCCCCGCCGAGGTCAGGAAGACAAGCGGCAGGAAGACCCACGGAGCGAGAACGTCCGCGGTGACCTGGGCGACGAACACTCCCGTCCCCAACTCGGACGCCACGGCGCCCAAGGAGAGGGCGAGAAGGAGAATCAGGGCCAGGGGGACCAGGCCTCCGGCCCCCTTGAGCGCCGTCCGGGTCAGTTCATCCACGTCCGCTCCGCGCTGGGCCAGGAGGAGAAACCAGGCCGCCGCCAGGGCCGCCATGACCGCCCAAAGGACGCTGGTGGCCCCGGAACCGGCCCGGAGATCCCCGTCACCCGTGACGTACAGCCCCACCGGCATCATCAGGACCATGACCAGAATGGGAATCACCATGTTCCGCGCCCGGGGGGGCACTCGCTCGTTGGGCGACGGGGAGAGGACTTCCTCGTCGATCATGGGCTGGGCCTCCGGCCAATGGAGCTGTCCGGCGCGGGTCCGTTCCTCGGCCTTCCGCATGGGGCCCAGGTCGATCCTCCAAACGACGACGAGCCCTGCCAGGATGATGGCAGCGATCGAGTAGAAGTTCAGCGGGATGGCCTGGACGAAGACCACCAAGGGCTCCTCCACCCCCAGATCCGTGAGGATGGCCAGGTTGTACGCTCCCCAGGCGTTCAGGGGAATCATGATGCAGACGGCCGCCGAGGTGGAATCGATGAGATACGCGAGCTTTTCCCTGGAAACCTTGAAGCGGTCGAAGAGCGGACGGGAGACGGCTCCGGCCACCAGCACCGTGATGTTGGATTCCACGAAGATGATCAGGCCCGTGATCCATGCGAGCCCCTGTGCGCGGCGGGGGCTGTTCACCCACTCCTTGCTTTCCAGATAGCGAACGAACCCCCGGACTCCGCCGGAGGACTCGATGGTGGCGATAAGGGCCCCGATGACCAGAGTGAAGAGGATGACGTTGGCACTGGAGGCCTCGGCCAGTACCGCCACTGTCTCGGCGATGGCCCGGTCCAGGCCGGAAAGGGGGTCCCATCCTTCCAGAATGCCCCACCCCAACCAGATGCCCGCCGCCAGGGAGAGGTAGACCTGACGGGTCCAGATGGCCAGAACGATGGCGAGGACCGGTGGAAGAACCGAAACCCACGTAGGGTCGCTCACGGCCCTTCCCCCAGCAGCGAGCCTGCCGACCGCCCCCCCCCTCCTCCCCTGTCGCTCACCGGATCAGTTCCGGGGGCGAGCCACCGACGGGTGGTCTTTGAGATAGAAGCGCAAAGGCCAGTCCGCAGCCCGTCGGATCCCGATCCTCCCTGATGTGCCCACCAACTCGTCGGGGAGGAGAAAACCGGGATGGAGGTAGAGAGGCGGGTGGAAAAGGTCGTGCCCGTCCATCTCCCCGGTGATGCCCAAGGCCTGGCTCAGCCGTCCCGGACCCGAGGTGAGCTCCTTCCTTCCCTCCCTCCGGTCGAGCATGACGTCCACTCCGGAAACCGCGTCCAAGGCCCGGATCAGGACGGCCGCCGGATACCCTTCTTCCCCGGTGACCACGTTCAAGCACCGATGCATTCCGTAGATCAGATAGACATACGCCGTCCCCGCACCCGCGAACATACTCCGGTTGCGCCGGGTCCGTCCGACACGAGCCGCTGCGTGGGACGCCGGGTCGTGTGGCCCCACGTACGCTTCGGTTTCCACCACGATCCCGGAAACCTTCCTTCCGCCGATTCGGGAGACGACCTCCGTGCCCAGGAGGGACCGGGCCACGGATTCCGCCGGTCCTTTCAGCTCGTTCCGTCCGAAGGTCCCTCGACACGGAAAGCGGGAACGCCACCACCCTCTGATGGCGTCCCCGTCGCCCTCCTTCCCCACCTCCGCAACGGGCACTCCGGACCTCCACCCCAACCGGATGTCAACCCCGACTTCCCCTTCGCCCCGGACGCGTCCGCCGGCGGCTCACCGGCGAGGACTGATCGCCCGCATCCGACTCAGACTCGCTTGGCGTCTCCCCCCTCTTCCCCCCGGGGGCCTCGGAACGCTGGACCTGAGCAGCCTCCGGCCCACCGTCTCCGTCCGCCTGTTGCGCCCCGCCGTCGGGGCTCCGGCCCGAGGAGGATTTTCCCTCTCCCTCCTGCTGAGCTTCGAGCCGGGCCTTCCGGCGAGCGTAGTCCGTCTTCCATCCTTCCAGCACCTTCTCGGCCCGCCCATGGGGAACCACCTCCCTCACCTTCTGGGGCTCGGTGTGAAGGACGTGGAAGAGATCGTCGCCGAAAGCCTTCACGAGGGCCTCCGCCGTCTTTTTTCCGACCCCCTTGTACGAGTTGTTCAGATACTGGGTCATGGCCTCCCGGTCCGTGGGAAGCTTCAAGGCCTGGGGGTCGAGTCGAACGTTCCGGTCCTGCCTCGCCCCCTTCTCCGGCGGACTTTCCGATGCCGATTGCCGCCCCTCCGACGGCTCGGCTTCCCGGGAAGCCGGTGACGAAGAGGCCTCCCCCCCGCT
>SKSR01000188.1 GCA_007122885.1 Gemmatimonadota bacterium | reverse complement strand
CGAGCCCGAACCCCGGCTCCACACCATCCGAACGCCTGCGGCTTTTGGGCGCGGCGGTGGAGGCCGCGGCCAATCCCATCGTCATCACCGACGTGCAGGGCACCATCGAATGGGTCAACGGAGCCTTCACCCAGGTGACCGGTTACACCGGGGAGGAGGCGGTGGGCCGGAACCCTCGAGATCTCGTGCGCTCGGGGTTCCATGACGAGGCCTTCTACGGGGAGCTCTGGGAGACCATTCTGAAGGGGCGCGTCTGGCAGGGCCGCATGGTGAACCGTCGGAAGGACGGAAGCCTCTACCAAGAGGAGCAGACCATCACCCCCGTCCGGTCACCTGAAGGGGTCATCACGCATTTCATCGCGGTGAAGGTGGACGTTTCGGAACGGCAAGAGCTGGAGGAGGAGCTCCGCCAATCACAGAAAATGCAGGCCGTGGGACGCTTGGCCGGGGGGATCGCCCACGATTTCAACAACCTCCTCACAGTGATTCGGGGCTACGCCCAAATGGCCCTGGAGGCGCTTCCTCCAGACTCCTCGGTCCAGCAGGACGTCTCCCAGATCCTGGAGGAGGTGGGTCGGGCCGGGGCCCTCACCCGGCAGCTCCTTGCGTTCAGCCGTCGCCAGGTCATGAAGGAGGAGGTCCTGGACCTGGGGGACACCGTCCGCGGGATGGAAGACATGCTCCGGCGACTCATCCCGGAGCGGATCGAGCTCCGGTGCGAAAGGGGAGAGGAGCCATTCCTGGTCGAGGCCGACCCGAGCCAGCTTCAGCAGGTGGTCATGAACCTGGCAGTGAACGCCGCCGACGCCATCGAGAACCGGGGCAAGATCACCTTCCGAATGGGGAAGCGGACCTTGTCGGAGTCCGAAGCGGCGGAGGTCCCCTGGCGGGTGGAGCCGGGCCCCTACGTTCGACTGACCGTGGCGGATACTGGCTGCGGCATGAGCGAGGAGATCCGGGAGCGGATCTTCGATCCCTTCTTCACCACGAAGCCACAGGGCAAAGGAACCGGGCTGGGGCTATCCACCGTCTACGGGATCGTCAAGCAGAGCCGAGGGCACATCCTGGTGGAGAGCGAGCCGGGAACGGGGAGCGCATTCCACGTCCTTCTCCCCCAGTTCGACGGGGCTGCCACGTCCCACGACCCGAAGGCGCATGGTGAGGGAGCGAGGCGGGACTCGGAAGGTGAGGAGCGGGGGGGCGCCCCTGCCGAGGAGACGGAGGGGGAAGGATCCGGAGGCGGGAGCACGATCCTGCTGGTGGAGGACGAGGCGTCGGTACGCAGGGTGGCGAGCCGACTCCTGGGAGCGGCCGGCTACTCGGTCCTGGAAGCGACGAACGGAACGGAGGCCCTGGAGCTGGCGGCCAGCCACGCGTCCGAGATCGATGTGGTTCTCAGCGACGTGGTCATGCCCGAGATGGGCGGAGCGGAGCTGTTGGAAGGCCTCCGCAGGATCAACCCGGACCTGAGCGTCGTCCTCATGTCCGGCTACTCGGAGGAGGAGCTCAGCGAGGGCATCCGGGAAACCGCCACCGCCTTCCTCGACAAGCCGTTCTCGGGAGAGGAGCTGACCGCGGTGGTTCGAGCGGCCCTGAAGCGGTAGGGGCAGCAGCCCGCCGGGAGCGAGGGTGGGGGGCCGGAAGCACCGGCCGGCGCTCCTCTCCCCTTGGACCCTTCTACCTGTCCGGCTCCACCTGCCCGGTGAGCCTAAGGAGTTCCGCCTCGGCGGCCCGGGCCCCGAACTCCGCCTCCAGGAGCCGGGTCTCCGCCTGGATGAGGGCCTCCTGCACCTCCCGAAGCTCGATGGAGGAGATGGTGCCGACCTCGAATTGCTCCAGGGCCGTCTCCACGTTTTGCCTGGCGATTTCCAGGTTCTCCTCTTCGAGGGCCACCAATTCCAACTCGTCCCGGTAGCGTGCGAAGTGGGTCTCGACCTCGGCATCGACACGGAGCTCCGCGTCTCGGAGAGCGGCGTCCGCACCCCGCACCCGAAGTCGAGCCTCTTCTCCCCGGCGGTTCCTCTCGAAGCCGTCGAACACGTCGAAGCTCAGGGAAAGCCCGACGAAAAAGTCGTGTCCCTCGAGGGCCTGCTGGAACCCGCTCTCCGAGGTAAGGTTGGTATAGTCCACCCCGGCCTGCAGATCCACCGAGGGGAACCACCCGGAGCGGGCCTCCCGCCGTCCGTGATCCGCGGCTTCCCTGGACGCCATGGCACCGAGAATCTCCGGGTTGGCGGAGCGCGCCCCTTCCCGGAGTTCTTCCAGGGATAGCCCCCTGTCCACGCGAATATCGTCGTCCACCTGGAACTCCCGGTCCGGAGACCGGCCCAGCAGACGGTTGAAGTCCACACGCGCCTGGGTCAGGTCCGTGCGTTCCCGAATCACCGCAGCCCGGTCGGCGTTCCTGTCCACCCGGGCCTGGCGAACTTCCAGGTCGGACGCCGACCCCAGCTCCCGTCGAAGCTCCGCCAATCGGAGCCGCTCCTCCGAGAGTTCCACCGCTTCCTCCAGGATCCGAACCTGTTGCTGGCGCCGGGCCAGGTCGTGGTAGCCCAGCACCACTCCAGTGAGCACGGTGTCCCGTATGTCCTCCAGGCCGTAGGCTTCCCGCCGTTCCTGAGCCCGGTATCGATCCAGCTCGGCGAACCGATCGAGGCCGTCGAACACCCGCCAGGTCAAGGAGGCCTGCCCCCCGGTCTGTTGGGTCTCGGCGTTTCTGAGTCTCCGGGGATCCTGCTCGATGAAGGTCTGCTCGCTGTTGGTCAGGGTGGTGGTCCGGCTGGCGCCCACCTGGATGCGGGGGAGGAACCCCACAGCCCCCAGGCTCACCTGGTTCTCGGCCAAAGCCAGGTCCGTTCGGGCCAGCTCCAGGACCGGGTTCCCGTCCAAGGCGGTACGGAGCGCCTCGTCCAGGGAAAGCTCCGGGGGCTCCGTATGCGTGCCCGCCGATCCGCTTCCGCCGGGCGAAAGCTCCGGCGTCTGCGCCACGAGGGCCGGGGAGAGCGGTACCAGGAGCGCCCCCGCCATCAGGGCAGCTCGCCAAGGAATGCTCGGGGCACAGCGCGGGGAGGGTGGCTTCATGCTTCCGCCTTCTCGGAGCTCAAGTACGAGTACATGGCCGGCACCACGTACAGGGTCAGGAGGGTCCCGATCATGAGCCCACCGATGACGGCGATTCCCATGGGCATCCGGCTCTCCGCCCCTGAACCGAGGGCCAGGGCCACGGGCAGGATCCCCAGGGAGGTGGACACGCTCGTCATGAGCACGGGTCGAAACCGGACGGCGGCACCCTCCTTGATCGATTCCAAAACGGAGAGTCCGGCCCGCTGACGCTGGTTGGCGAACTCGACGATCAGGATCCCATTCTTCGTCACCAGACCGATGAGCATGATCATCCCGATCTGGCTGAAGATGTTGATCGTTTGATCGAAGTACCACAAAGCCAGGACGGCACCCACCAGCGCCAGAGGAACGGTGAACATGATGATCAGTGGGTCCCGGAAACTTTCGAACTGGGCGGAAAGGATGAGGAACACGAGGATGAGCGCCAGGACGAATATGAAGAAGATCCCCTCGGCCCCCTCCTCGTAGTCCCGCGACGGACCCGAAAGAGCCGTGGAGAAGCGCTGGTCCAGAACCTGATCGGCCACCTCGTCCATGGCTTCGATCCCGTCGGAGATCACGTGGCCCGGGGCGAGTCCGGCGGAAACCGTGGCCGAAGCGAACCGGTCGAAGCGGTAGAGCTGGGGAGGGGCCACGGTCTCCCGAAGCGATAACAAGTTGTCGAGCTGGACGGGCTCCCCGTTCCCCGCCTGGACGTAGAGCGCCCTCAGGTCCCCTGGAGCCCTTCGCTGGTCCAGCTCCACCTCGGTGATGACGTCGTACTGCTGTCCGTTCATCACGAAGAAGCCGGTCCGTTGCTCGCTCAGGGCGAGCTGGAGGGTCCGACCCACGTCGGCGGTGGCGATCCCCAGATCCCGAACCCGTTGGCGGTCGATCTCCACCTCGAGCTCCGGACTGTCGAAGGTTAGATCCACGTCCACCACCGAAAGGGCCTCGTGTTGCCTGGCCGTCTGGAGGAAGTCCGGGAGAACCTCCTCCAGTGCCTCCAGGTTGGGCCCCTGTATCACGTACTGAACGGGAAGACCGCCCAAGCCGCCCCCCGTCTGAATCGTTTGGTCTTGGGAAACGAACACCTGCACTCCCCGAACCTCCTGGACCCGATTCGTCAGGAGATCGGCGATCTCCTGCTGTGTTCGCTCCCGCTCGTCGGGGCCCACCAGGCTCAGCCGGACGAACCCCGAGTTGACCGCAGACGCGGCTCCGAACCCGGGGGAGGTCACCGAGATCACGGCTCGATGCTCGGGGACCTCATCCTCCACCAGCTCTGAGAGCCGGTCCATGTGCCGCTCCATGTAGGGAAAGGTCGTCCCCTCCGGACCGGAAACCATGAGCTGCATCCCTCCCCGGTCCTCAGTGGGAGCCAGCTCCCGGGGGAGCATCTGGAAGAGGCCACCCCCCAGGACGAGGCACCCGGCCACCACACCGAAGGCCATCCGCCGCTTCCGGAGGAAAGCGTCGAGTGACGACCGATAGGCCTCCGTCAGGGCGTCGAAGAACGGTTGGGTCTTCCGATGGAACCAGGGCTGTCGCTCCCGCTTCTTGAGAAGCTTGGAGCACAGCATGGGCGTGAACGTGAGGGCCACGAAGGAGGAGATGACCACGGCTCCGGCCAGGGTCATGCCGAACTCGGAAAAGAGTTGGCCCGTGAGCCCGCCCAGGAAGATGATGGGGAGGAAAACCGCCACGAGGGCCAGAGTGGTCGACACGATGGCGAAGAAGATCTCCCGGGTCCCCTCGATGCTCCCGGCAACCGACTCTGCACCGCCTTCGATCTTGGAGTAGATGTTCTCCACCACCACGATCGCATCGTCCACGACGATCCCGATGGCGAGGACGATCGCCAGGAGGGTCAGCACGTTGACGCTGAACCCCAGAAGGAACATGACGAAAAAGGCGCCGATGAGGGCCACCGGAATGACGATGATGGGCACGACGGCCGTCCGCCAGTCCCTCAGGAAGAAGAAGATGACCATCATCACCAGAAGGAGGGCCAGGAAGACGGTCTGCTGCACCTCGTTGATGGAGGCCCGGATGAACTCGGTGACGTCGAAACCGATGTTCGTTTGGATGTCGGCGGGGGCATCCGCCTCGATTTGCCCAAGACGCTCGTAGAATTCCTCGGCGATAGCGATGTTGTTGGCGCCGGGAAGGGGGCGGAGCACCACCCCCACCATGGGAACCCCTTCCCGCTTCAGGACCGTCCGCTCGTTCGCCGCCGCCAGCTCCGCTCGACCCACGTCCTCCAGACGAACCACCTGGCCGTTGCTCTCCCGAAGGATCGTCCGGTTGAACTCCTCCTCGGTCTCCAGGCGTGTGAGGGCCCGGATGGTGAGCTGGAGCTCATCCCCCTCCAAGCTTCCGGACGGGAGCTCCACGTTCTCCTGGTCCAACGCCACCTGAACGTCCGTGAGCGATATCCGGTGGGCCGCCAGCCTTTGCGGATCCAGCCGAAGCCGCATGGCGTATTGGCGGGCCCCCCAGACGTCGGCCCGACTCACTCCCGGGATGTTCTGGAGTCGCTCGGCGAAGTGGTTCTCGGCGACCTCCGTCAGCTCGGTCAGGTCCCTCTGGTCGCTGTAGAGGTTCAGAAAGACGATGGGTTGCTCGTCGTCCGAGGCCTTGGAGACCTGGGGAGGGTCCACGTCGGGGGGGAGGTTCCCCAGGACCCGGTTCACACGGTCGCGGACATCGTTGGCGGCCCTGTCCAGGTCCTCATCCAGATCGAACTCGGCCTGGATCGTCGAGCGCCCTTCCCGGGTGGTGGAGGTGAGGGACCGGATCCCCTCCACTCCGTTCACCGACTCCTCCAGCGGCTCGGTGATCTGGGACTCGATGACGCTGGCGTTCGCTCCGGGATAGTTCGTGGTGACGGTGATGATCGGGGCATCCACCGATGGATATTCGCGGACACCCAGGAAGGTGAAGGCGATCACGCCGAAGATGATGATCACCAGGGACATGACCGTGGCGAGAACCGGCCTTCGAACGCTGAGCTCGTAGAGCTTCACCGGCTCCCCCCCCCGGCGGGGGCCGAGGGAACCTCACCCTGAACCGGCTCCTCCAGGACATCGTCCTCCGCCGGTTCTTCGGCGGGCAGCCCTTCACTGACTTCGGCCACGGCTACGGGGACGCCCGGCTGAAGCTGGTGGAACCCGGTGGTGATCACCGAGTCCCCCGACTGGAGCCCCTCGGTGATCTGCACGCTGCTCCGGGTCCGAATCCCGGTCTCCACCGGCACGGCCTGCGCCTCCCCATCCCGGTAGACGAATACCTGCTGCCCCTCCACCTGGGGCCGCACGGCGACGGAGGGAACCGTCAGTGCGTCGTCCACCTCGTCGAAGATCACGTCCACCGTCGCGAAGGCGCCGGGCCGGAAGCGACCGTCCGGGTTCGGCGTTCGGGCCCGCAAGGCGAGGGTCCGCGTGCCTTCCTGCACCGCGGGATCCACCACGTAGACCACTCCTTCCCCATCGGCCTCCTCACCTTCCACTCGAAACCGGACCGGGTCTCCTTCGGCTACCCGACCCGAGTAGCGGGCCGGTATCGAGAATTGGAGGCGGAGGGGGTCCAGTACCTGCACCGTGGTGATGGAGGTTTCCGGTGAGATGTAGCTCCCCGGGCTCACGCGCCGGAGGCCCACCACCCCGTCGAAGGGTGCTCGCACCTGGGTCTTCTCCAGCTCGGCCTCTACCATCTCCAGCTCGGCTTCCAGGACTTCCCGCTCGCTCCGGGTCGCGTCCAGGTCCTCCTGGCTCACCCCCCCCTCTTCCACCAATCGGGTCTGCCGGGCCTCCCGTTGCTCCACCAACCGCTTTCTGGACTCCAGCCGGCTCCGCTGTGCCTGCAGGTCCCGGTCGTTGATCCGCGCCAGGAGGTCACCCTCGGAGACGGGTGAGCCCTCGGTGAACCCGATCTCCACCAGGCGACCGGATGCTTCGCTTCGGAGATCCACCACCTCGTTCGCGATCAGGGACCCGACGGCCAGGGTGCGATCGCGGAGAAGCACCGGCTGCACCACATGCACATCCACGGTCAGAGCTCCGGGGTCGCCGGGCCCTGCCTCCCCCGCCGCACCGACCTCCCCCCCGTTGCCACCGGAGGGGAGCTTGGGAAGAGCCAGCCCCACCAGGATGACGACGGCGGCGAGCCCCAGCAGGGTACGCTTGACGTTCTTGCTCAACGGGGACCTCGCATTTCCCACTGCGGATCGAAAGGAAGGCCTCCGGCGGAGACTCCCCTGCACGCTCCAGGCTCGGAGCACGCGGAAAGGGGTGAACACGCCCCCCGCCGTGAAGGTTCCGTGCGCGCGGTTGCGCCATTTTCGATTAAGCCCCGTTCACTCCGGAGAGGTGGAAGACGTGCCTCCTTGGCCGGTCCGGGGAGCGAAAACTTGACCGCACGCGCCCACCGCCCGTACGGTCACATTTATGGAAGTTCAAATCTTTCCCAACTGGAGTCGTCCGGGCGTGGGCCTCAAGCCCAAGTCCGAGCGCCAGCGTCCCCTCCTCCCGCAGCATGCACGGCACTGCCCGGTGCTGGAAGCGGCCAATGGGCTGGGCTACCTGATCTACCCACCCCTCGAAAAGCACGAGGCATTCCATGTGGAGTACCATGGGGACGGCACGTACGTCTTCAAGTACTTCCACCGGGGGCCCGACGGGAAATGGGTGATGATCTTCCAGGTCACCTCCCATCTGCCGGTGGGGAGCGTGGGAGCCATCAGGGAGGAGGTCACCTTCGGCGTGCCCGATCCGCCCGTGGACGAGGAGGGAGCCCTTCGGGTGGCCGGGACCTTCGTGGTCCGCCAGGACCTGGGCACCCCGGCGGGGGGAGTCACGCTCCGCGGGGCGTGGAACTTCAAAACGCCGCCCGGATGGGACACGGTCTACTTTCCCGTGCTCAACATGATCGAGCGTCCGGTGGCTCCGGCCCTGGTGGTGCGAGTCGAGACCGACTGGTACCCCCACGACACGGAGATCCGCTACGTCCTCCAGCCGGGCGAGGGACTTCCCGGCGCCCGGGGAATGGCCATCGGACAGGCGGCGTTCCTGCCCCGAGAGGAGACCGAGCTGGTGGAGTGCACCCCGGAGGAAGTGGAAAAGCTCCGGGAGGAGAAGGAGGAGTTCCTTCAGAGGAAGGCCGAAGAGCGGATCGCCACGCCCTACGGACTGGACTACAGCCCCCACTACGCGAAGCGGAGCCGCGACATCCGGGAGGGAAGGGCCGGCTCCGACGACGCTCCGACGGAAGGCTGACCGACACCCGGCCCGGACCCGGCGCCGCTTCCCAAGGCTGACCGGCCCGGCCCGCCTGCGACCCACGTCCCCAGGCTGTCCGGCTCGGCCCGCGCGTCCGACCCGCTTGCGGGGCTTCCGCGCCCGAAGGCGGAGGGAGCACTCCCCCCGCCCTTCAGAGAATCGTCTTCCCCAAAGCGCTCTCGATGAGGACCACGGCGAGCTGAGCCGTCCGGTTGCCCGAATCGAGGACCGGGTTCAACTCCACCACCTCCAGAGAGACGAGCCGGCCCGACCCGGCGGCCTTCTCGCAGACCAGGTGCGCCTCCCGGTACGTGAGCCCCCCCGCCACCGGCGTTCCCACCCCCGGGGCCACCATGGGGTCGATGCTGTCCAAGTCGAACGAAAGGTGGAAGCCCACGGTGCCGTCCGTGGCCCGGGCGATGGCCTCCTCCACGCAGTGGGCCATCCCCCGTTCGTCGATCTCGGACATGGTGAAGACCCTGACACCGGACTCGGCCACGATCCGCTTCTCCTCCTCATCCACTTCCCGGGCGCCCAGCACGCTCACGTGGCGAGGGTCCACGGCCCTCTCTCCATCTCCCAGTCGTACAAGGTCTTCCGGGCCCCGTCCGGTGAGGATGGAGAGGGGCATGCCGTGGACGTTTCCGCTGGGGGAGGTCTCGGGGGTGTTCATGTCCGTATGGGCATCCACCCAGATCACGCCCAGGGGACCACCCCGGGTCCGGTGGTGATCGGCCACCGCCGTCACCGTTCCGATGGAGATGGCGTGATCCCCACCGAGGATGACGGGGGTCCGGTCCTCGCTCAGCCCCTCCAGCAGCAGCTCACGGCTCCGAACGGAGGTGTCCCGGATCTCGGAGAGGTAGCGGGCCCGGGTCTCGCCCTCCGCCAGCGTTTCCGGCCCCGAAGCCGTCACCGTCCCCAGCTCCTCCACCGAGTAGCCCAATCGTTCCAAGGCCTCGTCCAGTCCCGCGATCCGGATGGCCGACGGGCCCATGTCCACCCCTCGACGGCCGGACCCCAGGTCCATGGAAACCGACAGCAACGCCAACGGACGCTTCTCGTCCCGATCGACTCCGGGCAAGCGGTACCTCCCCTCTGTTGAAACGTGGATATTGGTGGAGCGGCCCTACGGACCACGGATCATGCAAAGCACCGGGGGCCAGGGGGCCCCAGATCCCTCACGGCCTCGGGTCCTCCAACCGTCTTCGACTTCGGTCGTCTCGACGCCTCGCCTTCGCTTCCCGCTTCGACTCCCCCGGGTAGCGGACGATGACCTCCACCGCCCCCATCATGACGAAGCCGGAGACGCGCAGGACCGGCGAGTCCTGGTCCGATTCCACGCCGGTCCACTCATCCTCCTCGTATCCGCCCATGAAAGCGGAGGCGCTCCCATGCACGGCAATCCATGGCGGAACGATGATCTCGATCCCCCCCATGAGGGCGAAGACGAAGAGATCGACGGGTTCAGGCCCCAGGTCGGCCTCGCGAAAATCCAGCTCCACCCCGCCCTGGAACGCCACCACGGTCACCCGACGTCCCGGCGTCCAACGCCCCCTGCGGACCCGTCCGCTCCAGACGGCCACCTCCAGGGTTCGCTCCGGAGGATGCCGGGAACCCGTGGAGGACGGGTCGGTTCCGGCAGGACGAGAAGGCCGGGAGCTCGAGCCCTCGGACCGGGTGGACGGAGGGCCCGAGCCCGTCCGGAGCACGGGCGGGAGAAGCTCCTGGGGAAGGTCCGCCAGAAGGGAGCGGAGCTCCCCCTTTCGGGATGCGGCGTTAACCCGATCGATGCGGCGCTCCAGCTCGTCGAGCTCCAGCCGGTCTCTCGAGAAGGCTTCGGCCAGCGCCTCCAGGGCGGCCGTCCGTTCCTCCTCCCCCACCCTTCTCTCGGGCCGGGGAGCGGGAGACCGGCTCACCGCCCAGTGCCCCGATGCTTCACGCGGCCCCCCACCACCGTCATGGCCACATCCACGTCCTCCAGCTCGTCGGGCGACTGCTCGAACGGGTTTCGCTCGAGCACGGTGAGGTCCGCCGGGGCGCCCACCTCCAAGCGTCCCGTTCCGGCCCACTCGCCGCCCGCGTACGCGGCCCCCGAGGTGTAGGCCCGAAGGGCCTCCGGGAGGCCGATCCGCTCCTGGGAGGACCAAACGGGACCCAAGCCGCGCCCGGCCCGGACCCGCCTCCCCACGGCGGCCGCCAGGCCCCGGCGGGGATCCAGGGGAGTGACGGTCCAGTCGGAACCGAAAGCCAACCGGGCCCCCCTCTCCAGGAGCGTTCGGAAGGGATACGCACGCCCTTCGCGCTCCCCACCGAGCGCCCGGCGCATCCAGACACCGTCCTCCACCAGATGGGCGGGCTGCGCGGAGAAGACCAGCCCCTTCCGGGCCACCAGGGACAGGGCCCGAGGAGTCAGGTGCTGGGCGTGCTCCACGCGAAAGGGAAACACCCCCGACGAAGGAGGGCGTTCCGGGTCCGCTCCGAGATCATCGAGAAGCTGGTGATAGAGCCCGACGACCCAATCGTTGGCCCGGTCGCCGATGGCGTGGATCACCGGCTGGAGCCCGGCACCCACGGAGGCCCGGACCGCCTCCTCCAGCGCATCCGGGTCCATGACGGGCCCTCCCGTCCCCGGGTCGTCCTCATACGGGTCGTGAAACCATGCCGTTCGGGCCCCCAGGGATCCGTCGGCGAAGCCCTTCACCGCCCCCCAGCTCAGGAACTCGTCGCCGGATCCCTCCTCCCGGACCAGTTCGCCAGCCCGTTCCCAGTCCGTGATGGGAAGGGTGCCCCGGATCCGGACGGCCAGGCGCCCCTCCCGCCTCATCCTCCTTAGAAACGAGAGAGCGGTCCACGTCCACTCCTTCCGTTCCATCATCCCCATGTCGTGGACCTGGGTCACCCCACGGTTGAGCGCGTGCTCGGTGGCCCTCTGAAGCGCGCGCCTCCAGGCGGCCTCATCGGGTTCGGGAACCGAAGCCCAGACCCTTTCGATGGCCGCCTCCCGGAGGATGCCCGTGGGACGAGTCGAGGCGTCCTCCCTGTCGACGCGGCCGTGGGGGGGATCGGGGCTCTCCTCGTCGATCCCCGCCGCTTCCAGGGCCCGGGAGTTCGCCAAAGCCATGTGCATGTCCATCCGGTTCAGGACCACCGGGTGGTGGGGGGTGACCGGATCGATCCAATCCCGGTGGGGAAGAGGCCCGCCCCACCGCTCCTGGTCCCAGTCCCCGCCCAGGATCCAGGTTCCGGGAGGCAGCTCGCCCGCTCGCGCCTCCACGGCGGTGACGAACGCGTCCCGGGAGTCCGCATGGCGGAGATCCACTCCGTCGAGCTTGAAGCCTCCGGTAAGAAAGTGGAGGTGTGCGTCGTGCCAGCCCGGAGTGACGAAGGCACCTTCGAGCTCGTCCACCCGGGTCCGGGGACCCAGAAGGGCCTCCACCTCCTCCCGGGCCCCCACGGCCAGGATCCGCCCTCCCCGAACGGCCACGCTTCCCGGGAACGGGGGAGGAGGGGTCCCCCGGGGGCCGTCGGCGCCAGGCCAGATCCATCCGCCCCTGAAGATCGTATCCGCGTACCCGGTGCTCACGGCCCCTCCCTCTCCCGCCCCCGGGACTTCGGGCCCCGGCCCGCGCCGGGTCCGGAAACGGGAGGTTCGGGATCCTCCCCCGCCAGGAAGGCCCGGGCGAACCCTTCCAGGATCTCGGTGGCCGACTCGAGCTCGCGAACCGGCACCGATTCCCGGGCGGCGTGGGCCAACTCCAGGGAGCCCGGACCGAAGCAGACCGCCGGGACGCCGGCTTCCGTGAGGAGGGAGCTCTCCACCCAGGCGGTCATCCCCGTGACTCTCGGTTCCACCGATCGGGCCTCGATCTCACGGAGGAGCCGTCCCACCAGCGGCGTCTCGGTGTTGATCTCCGCGGCTGGCCGGGTTAGCCCGCGTTCCAGCTCGGGGTCCCACCCGGGCCGGCCGTCGCCCGCCCGGTCCAGGACTCCCCGAACCTCCTGGGCCGCTCCGTCCGGGTCCTCCCCGGGCAACGTCCTGCGCTCCAGAACGAGACGGCACTCCTCCGGATAGACCGACGGTGCCGTGCCCCCCTCGATCGTGCCCGCGTGGAGGGAGCCGTGGCCGAGAAGGGGATGGCCCCGGCGACGAAAAAGGTCGTCCTGAAGCCCTTCCAGAGCCGCCAGGAAGTGTCCCGCGTGCTGAATCGCGTCCACCCCCAGGTCCGGACGGGACCCGTGGGCTGCTCTTCCCCGGAAGTTCACGTGAAGCCACACGAAGCCCTTGTTGGCCGGAGCCACCGAAAGCCCGGTGGGCTCGCAGACCACGGCCCCGTCCGCCTCGAGCCCGTCGTCCAGGAGGCCCTTCATCCCCAGACTCCCGTGTTCCTCGTCACAGGTCAGGGCCACCTGGAGCTGGCCCGAGGGCGGGGGGTTGGCGGCGAGAGCCCGGGCAGCGGCCAGGATCGCCGCCACTCCCCCCTTCATGTCGCAGGCCCCCCGTCCATGGATCCGGCCCTCGGAAAGGGTGGCCTCGAAGGGCGGGTGAGCCATCCCGGCCACACCCACCGTGTCCAGATGACCGTTCAAGAGGAGGCTCGGGGGTCCTTCGCCCACCCGGGCCAGAATGGTCGGGCGGCCGGGGGTGGGCTCGGACACCTCCACCTTGAACCCCCAGGAGCGAAGCCACTCGGAGCAGAGCTCAGCGGCGGCACCCTCACCGGCCCCCCCCGCCTCCAGCTCGGGGTTCACGGAAGGGGTGGAGACCAGGACCCGGGTGAGGGCCACCGGGTCCCCCCTTTTCGCGCTCGCGTGAAGGGCTTCGGAGGTGGGAGGCATCATGGGTCGCGGGCCCGAGTGCGGACCCGGGGCGGCGCCGGAGAGACCGGCGGTGGAGAAGAGACGAGGGCGAGGGCTCTCGCCCCCACCCTCCTCGGTTTCCTACGGACCGCTCGGGCTCCTACAGACCTCCGCGAGGGGAAGCTGGGAGCCGCCCGCACGGAACGGCCCCGGCCCGGACGGCCGAGCGAGGCCCGTCCGGCGGGATCGTTCGCTTCATTCGAAGAAGTTGGCGTTCTTCTCGATGTAAGAGGTCCACTCCTCGGGCACGTCCGTATCCGGAAAGATGGCCTGCACCGGACACTCGGGCTCGCACGCCCCGCAGTCGATGCACTCGTCCGGGTGGATGTAGTACTGATCGTCCCCCTCGTAGATGCAATCAACGGGGCAAACTTCTACGCAGCTCGCGTCCTTTGTGTCCAGGCACGGCTCGGTGATGATGTATGCCATTCCGTCCGCTCTCCTATAAAAGGGAAGGCGCTTTGAGGTGTCGGGCTCGCGGGCTCACGGGGCCGGGGATCCGGCCCCCGGAGGTGTCCGGATAGCCTTCGCCGACACCTGGCGGCCTAATCATGGATGGTGCCGGGGAGCGCCGCAAGCCCAATGTTTTCCCCTGGAAACCGGCTACTCCCAACGTCGCCCCACCCGCCGGCACCACCAGTCGAAGCGGCGCTCCAGCGTCCCGCCCACGCGCCGGGCCAAAGGCAGGTAGATGTCCCGGGCCTGGCGCGCCGACCTCCCGGCCCCCTCCCGGTCCCCCCACCTACGCACCCGGACGTGCAGATGACGAAGGTGATCGAGCCTCTCCGCCAAAGCCACGAGCTGGGCGCCCCGGGGGGCGGTGACCAGTGCCTCCAGGAGCTCGGCCCCGTCCCGGACGCCTGCAGGCACCGGAACGGCGTCCACTCGGCCGGCCACCTCCTCTCCCAGCACCCGACCGATGGAGGCACGTTCCACGGCCAGCTCCCCGTCCTCGCTCTCCACCAGCGCGGCGGCCATCGCGTCCAGGGGGTCCGCCCACCCGCCATCCTCCAAGAGGACCAGGGCGGTCCTGCCGGGATGAAGGTAGCGGAAATCGTGCTCGTCCGGCACGCCGCGCCGTCGAGGCTCCATGGCCCGCCCGTGAGCCCGGAGGAGCCCCTCGATCTCGTCCGCAGAGAAGCCGTGTCCCGCGGCCGCCGCTCGCAGGCGTTCGGCCATCCGCGCCTCCCGGCCACCGACCTCCCGCCCGTCCGACCGGCCCGACCCGCCGGGGGACCGGCTCGAGGGAGGACCGGGCTCGCCGCCCTCACCCCCACGGGCCCCGGGCCCCGGCTCGGCCGCGCTCCCTATCGGTCCACCTGCAGGTGACGCGCGAAATGCTCCGCGGTCTCCCGGACGACCCGGTCCAGCTCGGGGGAGGAACCCTGGAACGGATGGCCCACTTCGAAGGTGTGCCCGGCGCCTTCCACCAAGAGGAGGCGGGCATCGGGG